>JAHENN010000100.1 GCA_018609665.1 Haloarculaceae archaeon
CTTGGAGACGAACATCTCGGTCGTCGGCTGCGGCGGCGCCGGCGGCAACACCGTCACCCGGATGTCCGAGGCCGGCATCCACGGCGCGAAGCTGGTCGCCGCCAACACCGACGCCCAGCACCTCGCCAACGAGGTCGAGGCCGACACGAAGATCCTCATCGGCCGCCAGCGGACCGGCGGCCGCGGCGCCGGCTCCGTCCCGAAAATCGGCGAGGAGGCCGCCCAGGAGAACCTCGACGACATCTCCGGGGAGATCGAGGACTCCGACATGGTGTTCATCACCGCGGGACTGGGCGGCGGCACCGGCACCGGCGCCGCGCCCGTCGTCGCACAGGCCGCACAGGACGCCGGCGCGCTGACCATCGCCATCGTCACCATCCCGTTCACGGCGGAGGGCGAGCGGCGCCGCGCCAACGCCGACGCCGGCCTCGAGCGGCTCCGGGCCGTCGCCGACACCGTCATCGTCATCCCGAACGACCGGCTGCTCGACTACGCGCCCAACATGCCGCTGCAGGACGCCTTCAAGATCTGCGACCGCGTCCTGATGCGGTCGGTCAAGGGCATGACCGAACTCATCACCAAGCCCGGCCTGGTCAACGTCGACTTCGCCGACGTCAAGACCATCATGGAGAACGGCGGCGTAGCGATGATCGGCCTCGGCGAGTCCGACTCCGAGAACAAGGCCCAGGACTCCATCCGGTCGGCGCTGCGGTCGCCGCTGCTCGACGTCGAGTTCGACGGCGCCTCCAGCGCCCTCGTGAACGTCGTCGGCGGCCCCGACATGTCCATCGACGAGGCCGAAGGCGTCGTCGAGGAGATCTACGACCGCATCGACCCCGACGCCCGCATCATCTGGGGCGCCTCCGTCGACCAAGAGTTCGACGGCAAGATGGAGACGATGATCGTCGTCACCGGCGTCGAGAGCCCGCAGATCTACGGCAAGAGCGAGGCCGAACGCGAGCGGGCTGCCGCCGCCGACGGCGGCGACGACATCGACTACGTCGAGTGACGCGGCCGGCCCCGGGTCCGCCGACCTCCGCCTCCGTCTCGCCGGCCGCCGACCGGCCGCCGTCTCGTTCTCTCGACGTTCGAACGGCTCGCGCCCCGGAGCCAACCAACAGGTAAAAAACCCCCGAGAGGAAATTCGTGGGCATGAACACGCCGAAAGACCTGACATCCTACGTTCGGGTGCTGAAGCTGGCGAGCACGCCGTCGTGGGACGAGTTCTCGAAGGTCTCGACTATCGCGGGGCTCGGCATCCTGCTGGTCGGTCTTCTCGGGTTCAGCATGTTCGCGGTGATGTCGTTCGTGCCGGGGGGGCCCTGAGCGGATGTCCGTCTTCGCGGTCAAGACGACGGCGAGCCAGGAGGAGACCGTCGCCGACATGATCATCACCCGCGAGGAGGAGGACATCCACGCGGCGCTGGCGCCGGACTCGCTGACCAGCTACGTGATGGTCGAGGCCGACGGGACCGCCGCCATCGAGCGGGCACTGGAGGACATCCCCCACGCCCGCAGCCTCGTCCCCGGGGAGTCGTCCCTCGCCGAGGTCGAGCACTTCCTCAGCCCCAAACCCGACGTCGAGGGCATCGCCGAGGGCGACATCGTCGAGCTCATCGCCGGCCCGTTCAAGGGCGAGAAGGCACAGGTCCAGCGCATCGACGAGGGCAAGGACCAGGTGACCGTCGAACTGTACGAGGCGACCGTCCCCATCCCCGTCACCGTCCGCGGCGACCAGATCCGGGTGCTGGACAGCGAGGAGCGCTGAAAGCGCTCCTCGAGCAGTTCGAGCGGGCCGTAGGCCCGCGAGAACATCCTGCAGTGTCAATTCTTCGACGTCTCGTCCGGCCCGCCGGACGACTCCAGTTCCACGTCGACCCGGTCGGCGACCGCCTCGACGTCGACGGCCGCTTCGACGGCGTCGACGGCCGCCTCCCGCTCGCGGACGTCGTCGGCGTCGGCGTCGTAGGCGCGCATGTACTCGACCCGGGAATGCGCCTCGAAGGCGTGTCGGATGGCGAAGTAGCCGTCGGGCAGGAGCGTCTCGCAGACCGCACACCGGTGTTCGTGCTCGTCGGCCTGGTGCGTCAGCAGCTCCTCGGCGTCCCCGGCGCTGTAGCCGCAGCCCTCGATTGCGCAGGCCCACATGACGGGGGCGCGTGCGGGCGGCGGCTTAGGTCTGCCGCCGCGGCGTCGGAACCGGAACCGCTAACGTGGCGTGGGCGGAAGCGGGCCCATGGACGAGGCCGGCGAGGCCGACGAGGAGTTCCGCGTCGACGCCCACGTGAAGGTGCTCGACGAGGCGGTCGTCGAGCGGGCCAAGACACGCGGCCTCGACGCCGTGGTGTACGCCCCGCACTTCACGCGGCTGCCGGACGTCCGGGCCCGTGCGGAGCGGTTCTCCGACGACGAGCTACTCGTCGTGCCGGCACGGGAGGTGTTCACCGGCGACTGGCGGCACCGCAAGCACGTCCTCGCCGTCGGCCTCACCGACCCCGTCCCGGACTTCATTACGCTGGAGGCCGCGATGGCGGAGTTCGACCGCCAGGACGCGGCCGTCCTCGCCCCGCACCCCGAGTTCGCGACGGTGAGTCTGGAGGCCCACGACATGCGAGCCCACGGCGGCCGGGTTCACGGGATCGAGGTGTACAACCCCAAGCACTTCGGCAGCCACAACGACCGGGCCCGGGACCTGGCAGCGGAGTTCGACCTGCCGGCGTTCGGCTCCTCCTACGCCCACCTTCCGGGCACCGTCGGCGAGGTCTGGACGGCCTTCGAGGAGCCGCTGGAGACGGAATCGGAGTTCGTGGCGGCACTGCGGTCGGGCGCCCCGCGGCGCGTCTGCCGCCGCGACGGCGTCGATCATCAACTGCGGTGCGTCGCGGAGTTCGGCCACCTGTTCTACGAGAACAGCTGGAAGAAGATCGACCGGCTGTTCCTCTCCGGCACCGAGCCGACCCACCCCGGACACATCGCCTACGACGGCGCCTTCGCCGACGTGAGCGTGTACTGAGAGTCGAGGGTAGAGCCCGGTCGAGGTCGTATCGGCTTCTGCGGCCATCGTGTTTAGTTAAGCGAATTCCACCAGACGGCGAAGGCTTGCAGCCACGTTTCCGCCGTCGTCGGCTGCACGTGACTGAAACTATTACTGAACGAAGAGGTACGTCGTTTTACTTCTCTGAAGACACGTTCGACAGC
>JAHENN010000101.1 GCA_018609665.1 Haloarculaceae archaeon
ACTACCGGCGGGCGTCGGTGTCGCCGCCGCCGGCGGCCAACGAACGCGAGTGGGGCTACATCACCTGGAGCGACGGCGGCACGACGATGGTGCGGCACCGCTCGCATCTGGACCTCGTCGGCGGCGGCGACCTCGAGGGGTTCCTGGCGGGCGAACGGCCGCGACACGTCTACTTCTCGGCGGGCCGGTACGACGACCCCGGCGCCGACAGCATGGGCGGGAAGGGGTGGCGCGGCTCGGACCTCGTCTTCGACCTGGACGCCGACCACCTGCCGGGCGTCGACCCCCAGACGGACGGCTACGCGGCGATGCTGTCGGCGTGCAAGGACGCGCTGTTGCGGCTGCTGGACCTGCTGGAGTCGGACTTCGGCTTCGAGGAGCTGACGGTCGTCTTCTCCGGCGGCCGCGGCTACCACGTCCACGTCCGCGACCCGGGCGTCCAAGAGCTCGACCGGCGGGCCCGCCGGGAGGTGGTCGACTACCTCCTCGGCGAGGGGATAGATTTCGACGACGTGGTGCGGACGGAGGCGGTCGCCGGCAGCGCCGGCCGCTCCTCGCCGGCCCAGAAGCGCTCGCTACCGTCTGGCGGATGGGCCGGCCGGACCCGCGACCGGCTCGAGGCGTTCGTCGACGAGCTGCTGGCCGCCGACGAGTCGACGGCCCTCGAGCGGCTCCGGAGCTTCGACGGCATCGGCGAGGGGAAGGCGACGGCGGCGCTGTCGGCCGCCCGCGACAACCGGGCGGCGCTGGCGGCGGGCAACGTCGACGTCCACCCGGCGGTGTACAGCGTCGCGCGGAAGCTGTTCGAGGAGGTCGTCGCGGAGGAGACGGCGCCGATCGACGAGCCGGTCACGACGGACATCAACCGGCTCATCCGGCTGCCGGGGAGCCTCCACGGCGGCAGCGGCCTCGCCGTCCGGCGCATCGACCGCGCCGACGTCGACGACTTCGACCCGCTGGTCGACGCCGTCCCCGAGACGTTCGTCGGCAACGACATCACCGTCCACGTCCGGGAGCCGACGACCGTCGAACTCGGCGGCGAAAGCTTTAGTTTCTCCGAGGGTGTGCACTCGTTGCCAGAGTACGCGGGCATCTTCGCGATGACCCGCGGTCACGCAACCAAGGCCGGAGAATGAACCTCGACGAACTCCAGTCGGTGCAGGCCCGCGAGCGGCAGTCCAGCGACCTCCAGCACCTGCGGCCGTCGTTCTACCGGGAGGTCGGCGAGTTCGTCGAGCGGCTCTCGGAGGAGCGCGCCCGCGCCGTCGAGGCGGCCGACGACCCCTTCTCCTCGCCGGAGGTGCGGCGGCTCACCGACGACATCGAGACCGCCGAGCAGACCGTCGAGGCCATCTACGAGCGCCGGGTCGGCAAGGTGGTGAAGAAGGCCTCCATCGCCGCCGCCGGGATGCCCGTCGACGACGACGGGCTCACCGACGAGGAGGAGGCGCTGTTCGAGGACCTCGTCGCCCGCATCGAGCGGAACCGCGAGGCCGTCCTGTCGGCGACCGACGGCGAGGGGCCGTCGGTGTCCTGTTCGGTCGACGCCGAGGCCGACGCCGACGCGGAGCCGGACGTCGAGGCGGCCGCTCCCGATGCCGGGCGAGAGCCGTCGCCGTCGGGTGACGAGCCGCCGGTCGACACGGACGTCAGCGCCGCGGAGCTGATGGGGACCGACGACGGGCCGCCGTCGAACGGGGAGACGGCGGATGGGCCCGCGAACGCGGAGCCGTCTGCGGCGGAGGGGTCGGCGGCCAACCCTGCCCCCACTCCTGCGCCGCAGGAGCCGTCGCCGCCGACGGCCGAGGAGCCGCCGTCGTCTGCCGACGGGTCGCCAACGGAGCGCGCCAACGCCGAGAGTGGGTCGGAAGACGAGACGGAGGACGCGACGACCGACGCCGGCGGGCCGGAGCGCCGGTCGGCGGCCGACCCGACCGACGAGGAATCGTCGATTCCGGGGCTGCCGCGGACGACGGTCCGGATCACCGACGACGTCGGCGAGGTTGTCGGCGCCGACGACCGGGACTACGACCTCGGCGCGGGCACCGTCGTCACGCTGCCGGAGCCGAACGCCGAGGTGCTGGTCGACAAGGACGCCGCCGAACGGCTATAGGAACGACCGGACGGCGTCGTCGAACGCGGCCGGCCGCTCGAGCATCGCCATGTGCGCCGCCGACGCCAGTTCGACGAACTCACAGTCCGGCAGCTCCGCCGCGAGGTACTCGTGGAAGCGGGGCGGCGTCATCGGGTCGTGCTCGCCGCAGAGCGCCAGCGCCGGAACGTCGACCGCCCCGAGGCGGTCCCGGACGTCGAAGCGGTCGCAGGTGCGGAAGTCCCGGCGGGTGACGGCCTGCCCGGTCGCGAGCAGGCCCCGCTCGGAGACGTCCGTCAGCTCGTCGTCGGGGTCGTGGAACAGCACGTCCGGGGCGTGCAGCGAGGCGACGGCGGCCTCGAAGCCGCGGTCCAGCGACTCGAGGAACCCCTCGTCGACGCCCAGCCTGGCGCCGGTGTCGGCCAGCACCAGCGCCTCGAGGTCGAGGCCCCGCTCGAGGGCGACCCACAGCGCGACGGCGCCGCCCATCGAGTGCCCGCAGAGGACGCTCGCGCCCGTCGCCTCGCAGACGGCGACGACGTCGTCGGCGTAGGCCTCGAGCGTCTCGGTTCCCGGCTCGGCCTCGACGTCGTCGCTGTCGCCGTGGCCCGAGAGGTCGACGGCCGCGGCCGGCGGGCCCTCCCGGTCGCCGTACTGCCGGACCCAGACCTCGTGGCTCCCGCCGGCGCCGTGGACGTAGCAGACCCGGGGGCCGTCGCCGAAGTCGGTCGCGCGGTAGGCGGTCGTCCGGCCGTCGTGGCTGACCGTCTCCATGGCGGCTGCTGGCGCGGTCGGGCGATAAACGCCACGACTGCCGGCCGTACCGGGCGCTCCGGCGGCCTCGAACTGTTCAGCGGCGGCGTTCGGCGCCGCGTGTCGGGACGACACTCGTCCGGCCCGGTGGCCGTCGTGGCCGGCGGCCAGCAGCGTCGCCGCGACGGGTGTCCGCTTCGGGTCCGCCCGCGCGACGCTGCTTCCGACGCACCCGGCGACCGGGAAGCGCGTCGACCGGGTCGCGAAGACGGCGGCCTGCCCCGGCCCGCCTCGACGCGGAATCAGCCCGAACCGCAATTGTACCGATACTCGTTCAGACACCCCCCGTTCGAGGGCCGACGAGAAAAAGATTTATATACTACAATCACTAACCCTGAGTTAGTATGACTGGTAACTCACGGTCGGTCAGCGGAGAGGTCAACGGCCTCGTTCGGCGGTACGACTACGAGGACGGGGCGGTCGTCGTCGCGGACGTCGGCCCGGCCGACGGCCACGCCGAGGTCGTCGACGGGACCGCCGTCGTCGTTGCCGACGGCGACCAGCAGGAGTTCGACGTGCCGGCCGGCGCGTCCCGTGCAGTTATGAACAACGGAATCGTCACCATCGAGATGGAGGACTCAGCATGAAGCTCACGGTCAAGCCCCTCAAGCAGAAGGACGCCGGTCGAGGACTCGCCGCCATCGACCGCGCGGCGATGGCCGAACTCGACCTCGAGAACGGCGACTACATCGTCATCGACAGCGGCGACTCCCGGGCGGTCGCCCGCGTGTGGCCCGGCTACCCCGAGGACGAGGCCGAGGGGGTCATCCGCATCGACGGCCGCCTGCGGCAGGAGGCCGACGTCGGCATCGACGACGCCGTCGAGGTGGAGGCCGCCGACGTCAACCCGGCCAAGCAGGTGACCGTCGCCCTGCCGCAGAACCTCCGCATCCGGGGCAACATCGGGCCGCACATCCGGGACAAGCTCAGCGGCCAGGCCGTCACGAAGGGCCAGAACGTCCCCTTCTCGCTGGGGCTGGGGCCGCTGTCGTCCCGCAGCGGCCAGCGCATCCCGCTGAAGATCGCCGACACCGAGCCGAGCGGGACGGTCGTCGTCACCGACTCCACGGAGGTCGAGATCAGCGAACAGCCCGCCGAGCAGATCGCCGGCCAGGGCGGCGGGTCGACCGCCGGCGTCGACGGCGGGACGCCGTCGGTCACCTACGAGGACATCGGCGGCCTCGAGGAGGAACTCGAGCAGGTCCGGGAGATGATCGAGCTGCCGATGCGGCACCCGGAGCTGTTCCAGCAGCTCGGCATCGAGCCGCCGAAGGGCGTGCTGCTGCACGGCCCGCCGGGCACCGGCAAGACGCTGATGGCCCAGGCCGTCGCCAACGAGATCGACGCCTACTTCACCAACATCTCCGGCCCGGAAATCATGTCGAAGTACTACGGGGAGTCGGAGGAACAGCTCCGGGAGGTGTTCGAGGAGGCCGAGGAGAACGCCCCGGCCATCGTCTTCATCGACGAAATCGACTCCATCGCCCCGGAGCGCGGCGAGACCAGCGGCGACGTCGAGCGCCGCGTCGTCGCGCAGCTGCTCAGCCTGATGGACGGCCTCGACGAGCGCGGCGACGTCATCGTCATCGGCGCGACCAACCGGGTCGACGCCATCGACCCGGCGCTGCGGCGCGGCGGTCGCTTCGACCGCGAGATCGAGATCGGCGTCCCGGACCAGAGCGGCCGCAAGGAAATCCTGCAGGTCCACACCCGCGGGATGCCGCTGGTCGACGACATCGACCTCGAGACCTACGCCGAGAACACCCACGGCTTCGTCGGCGCCGACCTCGCGAGCCTCGCCAAGGAGGCCGCGATGAACGCCCTGAGGCGCATCCGACCGGACCTCGACCTGGAGGCCGACGAGATCGACGCCGAGATACTGGAGTCGATGCGGGTCACCGAGGCCGACTTCAAGAGCGCCCTGCGGGACATCGAGCCGTCGGCGCTCCGGGAGGTGTTCGTCGAGGTGCCCGACACTACCTGGGACGACGTCGGCGGCCTCGAAGACACACAAAAGCGGCTCCGGGAAACCATCCAGTGGCCCCTGGAGTACCCCGACGTCTTCGAGACGATGGACGTCGACGCCGCCAAGGGGGTGCTGCTGTACGGCCCGCCGGGCACCGGCAAGACGCTGCTGGCGAAGGCCGTCGCCAACGAGGCCCAGTCGAACTTCATCTCGATCAAGGGCCCGGAGCTGCTGAACAAGTACGTCGGCGAGTCCGAGAAGGGCGTCCGCGAGGTGTTCGAGAAGGCCCGGTCGAACGCCCCGACGGTCGTCTTCTTCGACGAGATCGACGCCATCGCCGGCGAGCGGGGCGGACGCAGCGGCGACAGCGGCGTCGGCGAGCGGGTCGTCTCCCAGCTGCTGACCGAACTCGACGGCCTCGAAGACCTCGAGGATGTCGTCGTGATCGCGACCACCAACCGCCCGGACCTCATCGACTCGGCGCTGCTACGGCCGGGGCGGCTGGACCGCCACGTCCACGTTCCCGTCCCCGACGAGGACGCCCGCCGGCGCATCCTCGAGGTCCACACCCGGGACAAGCCGCTGGCCGACGACGTCGACCTCGACGACGTTGCCGCCCGGACGGACGGCTACGTCGGCGCGGACCTGGAGGCGCTCTGCCGGGAGGCCTCGATGGCGGCCACCCGGGAGTTCATCGACAGCGTCGACCCCGAGGAGGCCGCCCAGAGCGTCGGCAACGTCCGCGTGACCGCCGACCACTTCGAGGAGGCCCTCGAGGAGGTCGGCGCCAGCGTCGACGACGACACCCGCGAGCGCTACGAGGAGATCGAAGCGGAGTTCACCCCCGGCACCGAGCCGGACGACCGCCAGGTCAGCCGGACGTTCCAGTAGGTCGCCCGCCGGCGACACCGGGCGTTCGCCGCGGCCGACTCCCGCGCTGCTCGCCGCCGACCCTGCTACGTCGGCCGGTGAATCCCGTCGTCGGTGACGACGCTCTCCAGCAGGTGCGTCGGCGTCGCGTCGTAGGCGGGATTGCCGACGTCGAACCCCTCGACGGGCTCCGACATCACCTCGCTGGCCGGGCGGAACTCGTTCTCGAAGGCGAAGCCGTCGTCGATGAGCTTCGCGCTGGAGCCGAACACCGACACCGGTACCGCCAGTTCGGCGGCCGTGGCGGCGATCGGGAAGGTGCCCACCCGGTTGTAGAGGACGTCGTCGACGATGCAGTCCATCCCGACGACGACGCGGTCGCAGTCGTCGAGGTAGTGGCCGGCGGCGCCGTCGGTGATCAGCGTCGCCTCGACGCGGTCGATCGCCGCCAGCGTTCGGGCGGCCTTCCGGCCGATGAACCGGGGACGGGCCTCCGTCACGTAGACCTCGAGGTGGCGGCCGTCCTGTGCGGCCAGTTCGACGGCCTCCATGACGGTCGTCGAGAAGTCGTGGGTCAGCACCGTCGCGCCGTCCTCCAGCAGGTCGACGCCCTCCCGTGCGGCCTCGTGTTTGGCCCGTTCGACGCCCTCGACGACGGCGTCGATGGCGTCGGCCGTCGCCGCCTTCGCCGCCGCCACGGAGTCGTGGTCTTCGGCCGTCACCCGGTCGACGATCTCCCGCTGGGTGGTGAACAGCGAGGCGTGGGAGGTGTTCGCCCGGCGGAGCGCGTCGCTGTTCTGCTCCAGCGCCCGGCGGTACTCCTCGACGGTCGCGTACTCGCGGTCAAACAGCTCCCGCAGCGCCTCGGCGGCCGTCACCGCCACCGCCGACGACGAGTGGGTCTGCATCGCCTCGATCTCCTCGACCGCCTCGTCTATCATGCCCGCACCGTCGGCCGGCGGCGGCATAACCCCTTCGGGCGGTCCGACG
>JAHENN010000102.1 GCA_018609665.1 Haloarculaceae archaeon
CCGACAGCCGCCGGCTCGTCCGTTCCGGCCTCGAACCGCCCGACGGTCGCCCCGTCCGTCCGTTCCGGCCTCGAACCGTCCGACAGTCGCCCCGTTCGTCCGTCGCCCCTGCCGTGGGAACCCGTGCCAGAACGTGTATCGGAACTTATTTATTCGATACCGAGTAAGTTTTTGATGCGATGGTACCAGCATTCCTCCCGGTCGTGCGGCTGAAGCAGCGACAACAGAACGACGGCGACGGCAGGTACGCCTGAGGCGACCTCCTTTTCAGTCGAGCTCCGCGAGCCGGTACATCGCGTAGGCGGTCCTGAGCATCTCGCCGGCGTCGCCGCGGTCGAACACGAGCTCGTCGGTTCCGAGGACGTGTTCGAGGACGTCGCCGGAGGCGTGATCGGGGGCAGCGGCGACGCCGGCGTCGTGTTCGTCGGCCCACCGCATCACCCGGAGGTCGCTCTTGGAGTCGCCCATCACCAGCGCGAAGGGGTCGTCGATGCCGAGCACCTCGAGGGCGGCCTCGACGCCGACGACCTTGTTCAACTCGAGGGAGCCGATCTCGGCGGCGTCGGCCTCGTAGTAGGCGACGTCGATGCGCTCGAGGGCGTCCGCGAGGTCGGCCGGCACGTCGTCGTCGATGTCCGGCCGTTCGCCGGTGGCCTCGAGAACGCTCCGGATCTCGGGGTCGGCGTCGGCGTAGAACGCCCGGGCGCGCCCCGCGGCGGTCGGCTCGCGGCCGACGGCCTCGGCGACGCTTTCCTCCAGCAGGTCCAGCAGGTAGACCAGCCCCTCGTCGACGACCGCCCGCGCCCGGTCGCTGCCGGTCTCGAAGTTCGGCTTCAGCGTGACGTTGAACTCGTTGCCCTGGAGGTGACAGCCGCTGGCGACGGCCTCGGGGGCGTCCGGGAGCACGCGCGAGCGGACGCGGCCGAACACCTCGCGGATCTCCGCGTCCAGCTCCTCGTACAGCAGCCGCTTGGTGTCGGCGCCGTGGCCCGGCGTGAACACGCCGGTGCCGGCCTCGTAGACGATGCTCACGTCGCCGGAGTGGACCATCTCGTTGCCGAGCCCCTGGATGAGAAAGCCCTTGACGTTCTCCAGCGTCTGGCCGGTGCAGATGACGATCGGGACGCCGGCCTCGTGGAACCGCGTCAGCAGGTGCAGCGTCTCCCGGGGAATCTCGTTGTCGGTGTTGCCGGCCGACCGCAGCGTCTCGTCGACGTCCAGCACCAGCACGTTCACTCCGCGGTCGTACTTGGTGTAGAGGTCCAGCCCGGTGAACGCCTGCTCGCGGCTGGCCAGCGCCGCCAGGTCGGCGAACGTCTCGCCCGCGCTGGGGAAGGCCTCCCGGAGTTCGCCCTTCCGGGCGGCCAGCTCCTCGCTGGCCTCCCCCCAGTGGTCGAGGGCGACCCGCGAGTCGACGGGCGGGAACAGGTCGACGAACTCCTGGTACTCCCGGAGCGCGTCGGTGTCGAACTCGTCGTAGAGCCGGTAGAGCAGGTCGTACCGTTCCATGCTCGAACGAACGGGGGCGTTCATATATGCTCTGGCCCCCGCGGCAACTTGTTTACTCGTTATTCGATAAATATTTTCCTCTGCGGTCCGTCGCCGGTGGTATGGACGCCATCGGAATCGAGCGCGGCGCCGACGAGCCGCGCCTGCTCGAGCTGCCGAGGCCGGAGCCCGCCCCGGAAGAGGCGCTCGTCAGGACGCTCCGCGTCGGCGTCGACGGGACGGACCACGAGGTCATCGCCGGCAACCACGGGGGGCCGCCCGACGGCGAGGACCACCTCGTGCTGGGCCACGAGGCCGTCGGCGTCGTCGAGGACCCCGGCGGAACAGACCTCGGGGCCGGCGACGTCGTCGTGCCGACGGTCCGTCGACCGCCCGCCGACGGACCGAACGAATACTTCGAGCGCGGGGAGGCGGACATGGCGCCGCCGGAGGCCACCCTCGAGCGCGGCATCGACGGCGCCCACGGCTTCATGAGCGAGTACTTCGCCAGCCCCGAGGAGTACCTGGTGGCGGTGCCGCC
Organism: Haloarculaceae archaeon; assembly: GCA_018609665.1. GTDB lineage: Archaea > Halobacteriota > Halobacteria > Halobacteriales > Haloarculaceae > Natronomonas. The sequence continues at coordinate 2,030 of JAHENN010000102.1, forward strand.
GGAGCTCGCGTCGCTGGGCTTCCTCGTGGAGCCGGTGAGCATCTCCGAGAAGGCCCTCGAGCTGGCGGCGGCGGCCCGCTCGTCGTTCGACTGGCGCCCGGAGACGGTGCTGGTGCTCGGCAACGGCGCGCTGGGGCTGCTGACCGTCGCGATGCTGGTCGACGACGCCGACGTGTACTGTCTCGGCCGCCGGGACCGGCCGGACCCGACAATCGACATCATCGAGCGGCTGGGGGCGACGTACGTCGACTCCCGGGAGACGCCGGTGTCGGCGGTGCCGGAGGTCCACGAGCCGGCCGACCTGGTGTACGAGGCGACCGGCCACGCGCGACACGCCTTCGAGAGCATCGAGGCGCTGGCCCCGGGCGGCGTGGCGGCGCTGCTCGGCGTGCCCGACCCATGGACGTTCGAGGTCGACGGCGGCCGGCTCCACGAGGAGCTCGTGCTCGAGAACAAGGCGCTGGTCGGCAGCGTCAACTCCGGCGTGCGGCACTTCGAGGCCGCCGTCGACCGCCTCCGGGAGCTACCGGGGTGGTTCCCGGAGTCGTTCGTCACGGAGGTCGCGCCGTACCGGTCGTTCGAACCGGCGTTCCGGAGCGGGCCGACGAGCATAAAGTCGGCCGTCGAGTTTGCCCGGTATGAAGAACGTTGACGACCTCATCGAGGGCGCGCGGGAGCTGTCCGAGCGGGGGTTCTCGAAGGGCGAGATCGCCGACCAGCTGAACGTCTCCCGGGAGACGGCCAGCTGGCTGGTCGAGCGCAGCGACGCGACGCCGGCGGCGGCGACGACCGACCCCGAGAAGCCGACCGGCGGCCCCCACGACATCCACGTCGACTGGAGCGCCATCGGCCGCGACTCCGCGCGGCTGACGTACGCCGGCCGGGCGATGGCGGACCTGCTGTCGAAGCAGGGCGAGGCCGTCGACCTGACGGTCGGCATCGAGAAGGCCGGCGCGCCGCTGGCGACCGTCGTCGCCCGCGAGCTGGACACCGACATCGGCGCCTACGCCCCCCGCAAACACCAGTGGGAGGAAGGCGACATCGACGAGCTGGAGGGGACGCTGTCGCGGAACTTCGCGGACATCCGCGACCGGGAGTGCTACGTCGTCGACGACACCATCACCAGCGGGACGACGATGCGGGAGACGATCGAGGCCATCCGGAACCGCGGCGGCGAGCCGGTCGCCTGCGTCGTGCTGGTCGACAAGCGCGGCGTCGAGGAGATGCTCGACGTGCCGGTGTACTCGCTGGTGCAGGCCATCCGCGTCGGCGACGCCGACTGACCGACGGAAGTCTCTTTAGGCGTGTGGCGCGATGGGAGCGACATGACGAACGACGACCTCCAGGGCAGCCTCGAGGAGGTGGGGTCGCGGTTCGACTTCGGCGAGTACGAGATCGAGGCCTACCTCGCGGTGCTCGAACACGGCCGGCTGACCGCCTCGGAGATCGCCGAGCGGACCGACATCCCGCAGCCGCGGGTGTACGACACCGCCAGGAGCCTCTCGGAGAACGGGCTGGTCGAGCTGCGCGAGTCCCGCCCGATGCAGGTGCTGGCGGTCGACCCCGAGGAGGCGTTCTCCGACGTCCAGTCGACGCTGTCGACGCTCGTCAGCGGCCTCTCGGAGCGGTACAGCCGGCCGACGCGGGACTCGGAGGCCGTCTCGCTGGTGAAGTCCCGCCAGACCGTCCTGCGATACGTCGAGGAGGTCATCACCGCCGCGGAGTACGAGCTGGTGCTGTCGCTGACGCCGGACCTGCTGGCCCGCTACGAGGAGCAGCTGGCCGAGCGCCGCGAGGCCGGCGTCACCATCGAGCTGCTCCTGGCGCCGGCCGCCGACGTGCCGGCGCCGGAGGAGTACGACTACGCCGGCGTGGCGACGGAGGTCCGGGCCCGCCGCGGCGTCACCACGCCGGTCGTCGCCGTCGGCGACGGCACCTACTCCGTCTACACCACCCGCGAGGGGCTGCAGGCCGACGGCGACCGGTACGGGGTCATCTTCAACCGCTCGGAGCTTGGCTTCCTCGTTTCGGGCTTCCTCAACACCGTCGTCTGGACGTCGGCGACGACGCTGGCCGACACCCGGAACGGCCGCCCGTTCCCGCGGCGCTACGCGACGGTCCGCCGCTGCGTCGAGGACCTCGACGGCGATGGCGGCCGGTTCCACGCCACCGTCCGGGGCCGGGACGTCGAGACCGGCGAGCGGCGGACGGTCGGCGGCGCCGTCGTCGACGTCTCCGTCGGCACCAACCGCGAGACCGCCGCCATCACGCTGGAGACCGACGAGGGCCGCGTCGACGTCGGGGGACAGGTGGCCGCCCTCGAGGACATCGAGGCCTACGAGATCGCCGTCGACCGGGAGGCGCCGCCGGAGCTGTGAACAACTCGTCTCCGAGTGAACGCTTCCGAAGGCGGTAGTCTTTATTCCCTGGCCGGTCGATACGTGGTATGACACTGCACACCCGCGACGTCGAGCGCGACGTCGACGAGCTGAGCTCGCTGCTCGGCGAGGTGCTGGCCGAGCAGGCGTCGTCGTCGGCGCTGGAGACCGTCGAGACGCTCCGGACCAGCGCCATCGACTACCGCCGCGGCGAGGCGGACTCGCGGGCGCCGCTGCGGGCCGAACTGGCCGGGCTGGAGCCGGAAACGCGGGAGGTCGTCGCCCGGGCGTTCGCGACCTACTTCGAGCTACGGAACGTCGCCGAGGAACGCGAGCGGGTCCGGGCGGTCCGGGAGGGTAGGCAGGCGGGGACGCTGGCCGACAGCGTCGCCGACGCCGTCGAGCGGCTGGCCGCCGCCGGCGCCGACGCCGCGACCGTCCGGCAGGTGCTCGACGACGTCCTCATCGAGCCGACGTTCACCGCCCACCCGACGGAGGCCCGCCGCAAGACGGTGAAGGCGAAGCTCCGGTCGGTCGGCGAGCAGATACAGGCCCTCGACGAGCGGCGGCTCACCGACCGCGAGCGCCGGCGGATCGAGCGGGACCTCGAGGCGGAGGTGACGAGCCTCTGGCAGACCCCGCAGATACGGGACCGGCGGCCGGAGGTGACCGACGAGGCGCTGAACGTCCAGTGGTACCTCGAGAACACGCTGTTCGACGTCGTCGGGGACGTCTACGACGAACTGGAGGCGGCGCTGTCGGAACATTACCCGGACGTCGAGGTGCCGAAGCTGTTCGAGTTCCGCTCGTGGGCCGGCAGCGACCGCGACGGCAACCCCTACGTGACGCCGGAGGTGACGACCGAGACGCTGCGGCGCCAGCGGGCGGCCGTCCTCGAGCGGTACCGCGAGGAGTGCAAGCGGCTGTCCGGCGTTCTGAGCCAGGACGACCGGACGCTGTCGACCGGCGGCCCGTTCGACGAGCGGCTGGCCGCCGACGAACGGCGGCTGCCGGAGGTCGCCGAGACCGTCGCCGAGCGGTACCCCGACGAGCCGTACCGCCAGAAGCTGAAGCTGATGCGCGAGCGGCTCGAGCGCGTCGACGACGTCCGGCCGGGCGGCTACGACGACGCCGACGAGCTGCTGGCCGACGTCGAGGCCATCGCCGCGAGCCTCCGGGCCAACGGCGCCGAGGTCATCGCCGACTCGCAGGTCGACCCCCTCGCCCGCCGCGTCGACACCTTCGGCTTCAGCTTCGCCAACCTCGACCTGCGGGACCACCGGCAGAACCACACCGAGACGGTCGCGGCCGTCCTCGGGGCCGAGGGCGTCGACTACGCCGAGATGGACGAGTCCGAGCGCGTCGAGACGCTCACCGAGGCCATCCTCCAGCCGGAGCCGGTCGTCGACGTCGGCGACCGCTCGGGTCACGGGGAGACGCCGGCGCGGGTGCTGCGACGGTTCGAGGCCCTCGCGGAGTGGCAGCGGGAGCACGGCGTCGACGCCGTCGACACCTACTGCATCTCGATGACCGAGGAGCCGAGCCACGTCCTGGAGGTGCTGTTCCTCGCCGACCAGGCCGGCGTCGTCGACCTGCCGGGCCACTGCGGGCTCGACGTCGTCCCGCTTCTGGAGACCAAGTCCGCGCTGTCCGGCGCCCGCCGCATCATGGGAACGCTGTTCGAGAACGACGCCTACGCGGCCGCACTCGCGGCCCGCGGCGACGTCCAGGAGGTGATGATCGGCTACTCCGACTCCAACAAGGAGAACGGCTTCCTGGCGGCCAACTGGTCGCTGTTCCGCAACCAGAAGCGGCTGGCCGCCATCACCGACGACTTCGACGTGGAGCTGCGGCTGTTCCACGGCCGCGGCGGCTCCATCTCCCGCGGCGGCGGCTCGATGAACGAGGCGCTTCTGGCGCTGCCGACCGAGACGGTGACCGGCCAGGTGAAGTTCACCGAACAGGGCGAGGCCATCGCCGAGAAGTACGCCAACCCGACCATCGCCCGGCGGAACCTCGAGCAGATGCTGAACGCACAGCTGCGGGCCCGCTACCGCGCGCTGACCGACGGCGACGACGGCCCGCCGCCCGGCAGCGACGACGCCATGGAGACGGCCGCGGCGGCCGCCCGCGAGGCCTACCGCGGGCTGCTGGACGCCGACGGCTTCGTCGCCTACTTCGAGGAGGCGACGCCGATCCGGGTCATCGAGGGGCTGAACCTCGGCTCCCGGCCGGCCTCCCGCTCCGGCGAGCGGTCGGTCGAGGACCTCCGGGCCATCCCGTGGGTGTTCGCCTGGACGCAGGCCCGCTGTATCATCCCGGGCTGGTACGGCCTCGGCGCCGGCCTGGAGGCGTACCTCGAGTCGGGGGGCGACCGCGAGACCCTGCGGCGATACTACGAGGAGTGGCCGTTCTTCCGGACGACGATCGACAACGCCGCGCTGTCGCTGGCCCGGACCGACCTCGAAATCGCCGCCGAGTACGCCGACCTGGCGGCCAACCGCGAGGCGTTCTTCCCCCGCATCGAGCGCGAGTACGAGCGGGCCGTCGACGTCGTCACCGACGTCACCGGCCGCGACCGCCTGCCGGCCAAGGGGTGGGTCGCCGACAACCTCGAGCGCCGGAACCCGTACGTCGACCCGCTGAACCTGCTGCAGGCCCGGCTGCTCGACAAGGACGCCCCCACCGACCGCGAGGACCGGACGCTCCGGCTGACGGTGAAGGGCATCGCCGCCGGGATGAAGTCGACCGGGTAGGTACTCGGAACCGAGTTAACCGCTGGTTTTAATCCGCGCGGGCCGAAAGCCCGGGGTATGAGCCTCGAGACGGTGCTCCTGGCGGTCGGCGAGCGCGACAAGGGTCGAACCGACCGGCTTGCGGCGACGGCGGCCGACGTCGCGAGCCCCGCGGACGCGACCGTGGCACTGGGCCACGTCTTCACCACCGAGGAGTACGACGAGGCGCGGTCGGACCTCGACTTCGACCGGAAAAGCGAGGTGACGCCCGACGAGGTGGCGAAGCGCTACGTCACCATCCGGGCGCTGGGCGACGCCCTCGAGGCGGCGGGCGTCGAGTTCGGCTGGCACGGCCGCCTCGCCGACGACGAGGACGACGAGGGGGAGGTCGTCGTCGCTCTCGCCGAGGAGCTGGACGCCGACATGGTCGTCATCGGCGGCCGGAAGCGCTCGCCGGCCGGCAAGGCGGTCTTCGGGTCGACCGCCCAGGACATCCTGCTCGAGGCGCCGTGTCCGGTCACCTTCGTCCGCGGGGAGTGACGAGGGGCTACGGCTCCCGGCGCCTGGCGATGCGGCCGGTGTACACGCCGGCGAGTACCAGCATGACGATCAGCGCCGCCAGCGTCACGACCTGCGGCACGTCGCCGTTCCGCAGCGCCAGCAGGAAAAAGGGCGTCACGGCCGCCGCGGCGAGCACGTGGATGCCGGTCACCAGCTGCGACAGCGCGAACGGACCGGGAAGCGGCTCGCCGCCGCCGGCGGCCGCGACGTCGTCGTACTCCGGGTCGAGGTACTCCTCGGCGTCGTCGTCCATACGCCGCCTCGGGTCGCCGTCCACCTGAGCCTGACGCCTGCGGCCGTCACCGGCGGAGCCGCCGCCGGTCGCCGGTGCCGCTGGTCATCGCGCTGGCGAGGGCGCCCCGCAGCACCACGTCGTCGCCGAGCGTCGTGAGCCGTATCTCCGGGACGTTCGAGAACACCCGCTCGGGGACCCGCTCGCGGAGTTCGTCCAGCACGGCCTCGGGGTTGCCGGTCGCGACCGCGCCGCCGACGTAGACGACGATGGGGGCGTAGGCGTCGACGAGCGTCGCGACCCCGAGGGCGTTCCACTCGGCGACCCGCTCGAGGACGCGGTCGGCGAGGGGGTCGCCCCCGGCGGCCGCGAAGACGTCGGCCGCCGAAAACTCCGGCGACGACAGCGGCAGCGCCGTCGGCTCGCCGTCGTGGAGGTGCCGGGCGTACCGGGGGATGGACGACCCCGAGCAGTACGCCTCCCAGTGGCCGCGGCCGCCGCAGCCGCAGGTCATGGCGCCGTCGGGGTCGAGGGTGACGTGGCCGAGTTCGCCGGCGTTGCCGTCCCACCCCGACAGGACGTTGCCGTCGACGCAGACGCCGGCGCCGATGCCCGAGGAGATGGTGAGGTAGGCCATGTCGTCGGGGTTGCGCTCGGCGTGGAACCGCTCGCCGATGACGCCGGCGGCGGTGTCGTTGTGGAGGTAGACCGGGCCGTCGACGAGCTCCTCCAGCGGCCCGGTCAGCGGGATGGTACCGACGCCGTCCGGCAGATTCGCCGGGCCCTCGACGGTGCCGGCCGCGAGGTCCAGCGGGCCGACGGAGCCGACCCCCGCGGCGGCGACCGCCCCGGGGGCGACGCCGGCCGCCCCGCAGGCCGACCGTACCGCCTCCAGCACCGCCTCGGTGACGGCGATTCCCGACGGTCCCTGCGGCGTCGACCGGCGGTCCCGCCCGAGGACGGTCCCGTCGCCGTCGCCGACGGCCGCCCGGACGTTCGTCGCCCCGAGGTCGACCCCCGCGTAGTGTGCCATCGGCCGAAGGAGGGGGGCGCTCGGACTTAACCGGTCTGGATTGCGTCCGGGGCGGCCCGACCACGAGCATATGTACCTCGCGGAACCATCGTCGGCCATGGAGTACACGCGACTCGGGTCGACCGGCCTGGAGGTGTCGAAGCTCTGTCTCGGCTGCATGAACTTCGGCGACGGGGAGCCGTGGATGGTCGGCGACCGCGAGGCGAGCCTCGGTATCATCCACCGCGCGCTGGACGGCGGCATCAACTTCCTCGATACGGCCAACATCTACTCCGACGGCGAGTCCGAGGAGATCGTCGGCGAGGCGATCGAGAGCCGCCGCCGGGACGAGCTCGTCGTCGCGACGAAGGTGTACTGGGACATGCACGACGGCCCCAACGGCAGCGGCCTCTCCCGGAAGCACATCATCGACCAGGCGTACGCCAGCCTCGACCGCCTCGGCGTCGACTACATCGACCTCTACCAGATCCACCGGTTCGACGAGGAGACGCCGGTCGAGGAGACGCTGTCGGCGCTGACCCACCTCGTCGACGAGGGCGTCGTCCGGTACGTCGGCGCCTCAACCATGACGGCCTACGAGTTCACGAAGCTGCTGTACACCGCCGACGCCGAGGGGTACGAGCGGTTCGTCTCGATGCAGCCGGAGTACAACGCCGTCGACCGCCACGAGGAGGCGAACGTCCTGCCGGTCTGTGCCGGCGAGGACGTCGGCGTCATTCCGTGGTCGCCGCTGGCCGGCGGCTTCCTCACCGGCAAGTACGACCCCGACGGCGAGGTGCCGGAGGGGACGCGGGCGGCCGACGACGACTACACCCGCCAGCGGTTCACCGAGGAGAACTGGACGGTGCTGTCGGAGCTGCAGGCCGTCGCCGAGGAGCTGGACGCCTCGGTGGCGCAGGTGGCGCTGGCGTGGCTGCTGGAGCAGCCGACCGTCGACGCGCCCATCATCGGCCCGCGGACCGAGGCCCACCTCGACGACGCGCTGGGGGCCGTCGATCTCTCGCTGTCGGAGTCGGCCGTCGAGCGCATCGCGGCGCCGAAGACGCCCCGCTGGCCCGCTCCCGGGAAGGACACCTGACCGCGCGGTCACTCCCCGCGGGGGAACTCGAAGACGACGGCGTCGCAGCCCTCGCAGGCCAGCACCGACCGCTCGGGGTGGCCGTGGACGCTCCCGGGGCCGCCACAGCAGTTCCGGAGCGTCGTCTCGACGACGTCGCCCCCGCAGGCCGGGCAGTCCCGGAGGAACGTCCGCAGCGGCCCGGCGGCCGCCGCCCGGAGGCCGGCCGGAAGCTCCCGGTCGGCGAGCGTCTCGACGGCCGCCGTCTCGGCGACGGCGACGGCGCGGCTCAGCCAGACGTCCCGGTCGCCGGCCACCAGCACCCGGCCGTCGTGGAACGCCCCCTCGGCCGGACCGGGGGCGGCCGCGGCGGCCCGCGACGCGAGCCGCTCGCCGGACAGCTCCCGGAGCGTCGCGGTGCGGTCCTCCCAGGCGGTCCGGAACGACGGCTCGAGCCGGAGCCGGTCGTCGTTGGCCTCGAGAGTCCCCGCCTCGACGAGGGCGGCGGTCATCGCCTCGGGGTCGACGTCGCCGGCCAGCGAGTCCGAGCCGACGCCGTCAGGCGATTCGTGGCCGAAGTCGACCGGCAGCGGCTCGACGAGCGGCGGCGCGAACCGGGGGGTACCGGGGACGACGTACCCCCGGAGCCGCACGAGCAGACAGCCGGCGGCGACGACCGCTCCGCCGGCGGTGCGGTCCCGTCGGGAGACCGCGAGCCCGGCGACCGCGACGATCACGAGGTTGACGACCGTGCACGGCCAGCAGCGGTTCTCGCCGGTGTAAGCTGGCTCCCGGAGCCGGTCGAGGGACCGGCGCAGCGACGTCGGGTCCATCGAATCGAACGGCGTGCCGACGGGAGATAAATCGTCGGCCGGTCAGACCCGGCGGGCCGGCCGCTTGAGCGGGTCGCCGTGGACGGCCCGGTAGACGGACGGAAACGCCGCGAGCCCGGCGACCTGGACGACGGCGCCCAGCAGCGTGAGCCACCAGGAGTCGAGGGTGACGACGACGAGCGCGACGCCCATCGAGGCCGCAAAGAAGAGCACGCTGAAGTAGCCGACCCGCAGCGGCATCGAGGACAGCTCCGAACGGCGCGGCCAGGCGCCGGTGTCGACGCTCCCGCCCCGGAACGCCGCGATGGCCACCGAGCCCGCGCCGATGGCGAACAGCCCCGACAGCGAGGCGGCGTCGGGGTAGAGCTGCTGGAGGAAGACGACCACGGCGAACGCCGGCGTGGAGAGAAACGACAGCTCCATGCCGCCGAAGAAGACCCGCTCGAGCCACTGCAGCAGTCCGCGCTCGGAGTCGCTCATTGTGCGTGGTCCGGCGGTGACCGGTCGACCCACTCTTGTGATGCCACGGGCTTAGTTCGTTCGGCACGGCCAGCAGGATACGCCTCGAAATGATTACTCGAAGCCGAGTTGTTCCCCATATCTATATGTGTGATGAAAGTTAACAACACCTGTGATGGCAGGCTCAGACACAGACGCAGAAGGAGTTTCGCGGCGGCGCTTCGTCGCGGCGGCCGGGGCGACCGGCGTCGCAACCAGCGTTGCAGGTTGTTTCGGCGGTGGCGGCGGCGGCGACGGTCCAATCGAAATCACGATGGACGGCGAGTGGGACGGTGCCCAGGAGACCGTCGTGAACGCGCTGTACGAGGCGGGCCTCAGCGAGGACATCGACGTCGAGATTCTGCCGGGCGACTTCGAGTCGGGCGCGCGCCGCTCGGAGTTCACCTCGGCGCTGGACGCCGGGCGCGCGAGTCCGGACATCTTCATGATGGACTCCGGGTGGACCATCCCGTTCATCGTCCGTGGACAGCTGGTCAACCTGAGCGAGGAGCTCTCCTCGGAGACGCTCGATTACGTCCAGAGCGACTACCTCGACGCGGCGGTCAACACCGCCAGCGACCCGGAGTCGGGCGACCTCTACGGGCTCCCGATATTCCCGGACTACCCGGTGATGCACTACCGGAGGGACCTCGTCGAGGCGGCCGGATACGACCCCGACGGGGAGAACTGGGCCACCGAGCCCATGACCTGGAGCCGCTTCGCCGAGATCGCCGCCGACGTCGTCGAGCAGAACCCCGACCTCGAGTACGGCTTCACGACGCAGGCCGACGACTACGTCGGCACCGCCTGCTGTACGTTCAACGAGATGATGACGACGATGGGCGGGGCGTACTTCGGCGACCACGAGAACCTGTTCGGCCCGGTCGGCGACCGGCCGGTGACGGTCGACGAGGAGCCGCTCTACGAGACGATCCGGATGATGCGTTCGTTCATGTACGGTCCGGACGCCGACAACGCCAATCCAGACCTCCCGCAGATCAGCAACAGCGACCTCGTCGAGTTCACCGAGGAGGACGCCCGCGAGCCGTTCACTGGCGGCAACGCGGCGTTCATGCGCAACTGGCCGTACGCCATCCCGATCAACCTCGACGACGGCGGCTTCACGGCCGGCGAGGACTACGACGTCATGCCGATGCCGTTCGGCGTCGAGGAGGGGCAGGGCAACTACGAGGGAACCGGCGGGACGAACCACGCCCTCGGCGGCTGGCACCTCACGATCAACCCGAACACCCAGCGGCTCGACGACAGCATCCAGGTGCTGGAGGCGTTCGCCAACCAAGAGGTCATGCTGACCGTCTTCGGCGAGCTGGGCAACCTGCCGCCGGACCCGTCGGTCACCGAGCAGGCCGACGAGGAGGCCGTCGGCGAGCTGGCGAACTTCCTCGATACCCTCTCGGTCGCCGGCGAGAACACGGTGCCGCGGCCGGTGACGACCGCCTGGCCCGACCAGCAGCCGCTCGTCTCCGGCGAGGTCAACGCCGCCTACCGCGGCGAGAAGTCGCCCGAGGCGGCGATGTCGGACCTCAAGGAGGGACTCGAGCAGATCGAAAACGAGGTCCAGTAACGGAGGACGACCCGTGACAACGAAACAGGAATCCGACACGCGGCTGTTGATGCGACCGCTGAACTGGCTCGAAACCCGAAGCGAGGAGGTGTTCGCCTACATACTGCTCGCGCCGGCGTTTCTGCTGCTGGCGGTCGTCGCGTTCTTCCCGCTGATACGGACGTTCCAGTTCTCGCTGCTGTCGGACCAGACGGCCACGAGGAACCCCTTCGGCGGGTTCGTCGGCCTCGACAACTACGCCGCGCTGTTGACCGGGGAGGCGCTGCTGCCGCAGCAGTTCCTCGACCCGGCCTTCGAGACGCCGCTGCTCCAGCAGGCGCTGTTCGTGACGCTCGCCTTCGCCATCCTCAGCGTCCTCTTCGAGACGCTCATCGGGTTCGGACAGGCGCTGGTCATCGACCAGGACTTCTACGGCCGTCGGTGGGTCCGCGTCGCGATCATCATCCCGTACGCGATTCCCATCGTCATTCAGTCGATGATATTCTACCTGATGTTCAACCCGACGGTCGGCTTCGCCGCCGACTTCATGCAGTGGCTGGGGGTCTTCGGGCAGAACCCGCTCGCCGACAGCAGCGACTCGTTCGTCATCGTGCTGGTGGCCGACATCTGGAAGACGTCGGCGTTCATGGCGCTGCTCATCCTCGCGGGGCTGCAGAGCGTCGACCGCGGGCTCTACGACGTCGCGCGGGTGTCGGGGGCCTCGAAGTGGCAGCAGTTCAAGTACATCACGCTACCGCTGGTGGCGCCGGCGCTGCTCGTCGCGATGCTGTTCCGGACGATGGACGCGATGCGCATCTACGGGCTGATCGACGCGACGGCCGGCTGCCAGACCGTCCCCTCGATGAGCTGTCTGGTCATCACCGCGCTGCAGGAGACCCGCCGGTGGGCGACCGCCTCGTCGGTGGCGTTCCTGACGGCCATCGTCATCGGCGTGATGGTCGTGTTCTACTTGGTCGGACTGCGCGACACGGAGGCGGATGTGGCATGAGCAACGAGAAACGCTCCGACGTGGCGGCGGAGCAGGCCTCCGAGCCCGACCTCGACCGCGGCGTCGTCGAGGCCTGGGTCGCCGAGGCGATATCGAACCCGGACAGGGCGTACAAGGCGGCGTTCTACACGGCGACGTTCTTCTTCCTGCTGACGACCCTCTTCCCGTTCTACTGGCTGTTCATGGTGGCGCTGACGCCGCGCGACGGCCTCCGGGACGTCGGTGTGCTCACGCCCGGCGGGCTCAATCCGGGCGCCTTCATCGATATCTTCACGCAGATCCCGTTCCACAGGTACATCTTCAACAGCTTCCTCATCGCGACGGTGGCGACGGTCATCGTCCTGTTCGTCGCCAGCCTGGCGGGCTACGTCTTCGGTCGCCTCCGCTTCCGCGGCCGGAACGTGCTGCTGTTGGCCGTGCTCGTCACGTCGTTCTTCCCGCCGGCGGCGTTCTTCGTCCCCCTGAACCGGCTGTTCAACGCCAACGTCGAGGTGTTGCGGCCGCTGATAGAGGCGGGGTCGCTGTACAACACTCCCTACGCCATCTTCATCCCGCTGTCGGCGCTGTACCTGCCGCTGTCGATCTTCATCCTGACGACGTTCTACTCGCAGATTCCGGACGGACTGGAGGACGCCGCCCGTGTCGAGGGGACGACGCGGCTCGGCGCCCTGTTCCGGGTGATCGTGCCGCTGTCGGCCCCCGGCGTCGCGACGGCCGGCGTCCTGACGTTCATCACCGTCTACAACGAGTACTTCTTCTCGTCGCTGATGACGGACGGGCGGCCGGAGAACTGGGCGCCGATGCTGGAGGGCATCCTCCGGTTCCAGGGCGAGTTCGAGGTGCTGTTCAACCTCATGGCGGCCGCCAGCATCGTCGCCGTGCTACCGGTCGCGATACTGGTCATCGTCGCCCAGGAGAAGATCGTGAGCGGGCTGACCGCGGGCGGACTCAAGGAGTAAACCCATGGCATCAGTAACACTCGACGACGTCACGAAACGGTACGAGGACGTAACGGCGGTCGACAGCATGGACCTCGAGATACGGGACGGGGAGTTCGTCACCTTCGTCGGCCCCTCGGGCTGCGGCAAGTCGACGACGATGGAGACCATCGCGGGGCTGACCATCCCGACCAGCGGCACCATCCGCATCGGCGACCGGGACGTGACGGACCTGCCGCCGAAGGACCGCGGCATCTCGATGGTGTTCCAGAACATCGCGCTGTTCCCGCACATGGACGTCTACGACAACGTCTCCTTCGGGCTCCGGCTCCGGCAGTACGACCAGGAGGAGGTCGAGCGCCGCGTCCAGCGGGCGGCCGACGTCG
>JAHENN010000103.1 GCA_018609665.1 Haloarculaceae archaeon
GACGGTGTCCCGGTCCGTCCGGAACAGGACGCGCTCGACGCCGGGCTCGAAGGCCAGCAGGCTGTTGCGGTACGCGCGGAAGCGCCGCCGGAACAGCTGTTCGGCGACGATCCGGCGGTCGGCGTCGCGGTCGGTCCGCTCGACGGTCAGCTCCGACCGGGCGTGTTCGTCGGAGTCGTCCCACTCGGGGGTCGTGACCACCACCTCCTCGCCGTCCCGGTCGACGTCGACGGCCGCGTCGAGGGTCGGCGACACCGCCGGCGCCTCGAGGTCGAACATCGCGGCGTGGACCTTATCGGCTCGACTTTCGTCGACCTTGTAGGCGTACCGACCGCCGCCGAGATGACCGACGCCGTCGAACTCACCGTCGATCGGGTCGCCGTGGTAGAGTTCGATGACGGTCTCTCTCGTCTCGCCCGGTTTGACCCGCGTGACCGTTTCCGTGTACCCCCACGGTTTGATACGGTACCACGACCCCTCGACGAGCTTGAATAGCCCCCACCGCGCCGGGTTTCCGTCCATCCGCTCGGGAGTGTGATTGTGCAGGGTGAAATCCATCCGCGCAGGCGCCGTCGCTCGCTCCGCCGACGGCACCAGGTAGACCTCGGTCCCGGCGCCGGCCTCGTGGTACCACGCCGTCGACCCGTCTACCGGCAGCTGTGGCACCTGCTGCCCCTCGAGGGCCGACTCCCCGTCCGGGCCGGGCGCGTCGGTCGGCCAGACGACGAGCGTGAACCCCTCGTCGTCGTGCGTGCCGTTCTCGTACCGTCCGGGAGTTATCGGCTCGTCGGCGACGACGTGATACTCCCCGAAGACGGCGCCGCCCCCCTCGATGGTCACCGGCTCCCGGCGCCACTCCCGGAGGTCGACGCTCCGCCGCCAGCGACCGTCCTCGCCACGGTCGACGGCGACGGAGTAGCCGAGCAGCTCGTGGCCGTCCGCCGGGACGACGGTCCCGGTTCCGTCGAAGCCCGGGAGGCGAGTCGGGCGGAACGTCTGTTCGTACTCCCGGTGGTTCTCGATCGCCTCCCACACCACCGCCGGCGAGTCCGGCGTCTCGGGCTCGACCAGCGAGTAGTGGAACGCGAGGCCGTCGGCCGTCCGCGTCCGCGAGCGGTCGACGAGCGCTGCCGTCAGCGGCGCCGTCTCGAACTCCACGACGCGGTCGGCGCCCCGGACCCGCTCCACGGTCGACTCGGAGCCTGCGCCGTCGGACGTCGGCGTGGCCGTCCGCTCCGCGGGCGTCCCCGTCGGGGTCCCCTCCGCGGGCGTCGCCGTCGGCGTCTCGTCGGCCTGCCCGAAGGTACATCCGCCGAGGAGGGCGGCTCCGGCCGTCGCAAGGAATCGGCGGCGGTCCATGGGGGTGATTTCCGGGCGACCGAACATAAACACGGTGGAGGGTCAAGCGGCCGTCTCACCCACCGGCTCGACCCAGGGTTTTCGTACCACGGCACCGTGACGGTAGACGTGATATCGGTTCGTAGCCGGCTCCCGGCGTGGCCCGCGGTTGAGGCATCTCCGACCGTCGTCCGTCGAGCGGGTCCAGAATGACGGGACGAGCACTGTACTTCTCCGAGCCGGGGACCGTCGAGGTCCGGGACCGGGCGGTCCCGGAGCCGGGCGCCGGCGAGGTGCGGGTCCGGACGGAGCTGTCGGCGGTCAGCCCCGGCACGGAGCTGCTGGTGTACCGCGGGGAAGTGCCGGCGTCGATGAACGCCGACGAAACCATCGACGCCCTGGACGGGACCTTCTCCTACCCAATGCAGTACGGCTACGCCGCCGTCGGCCGGGTGACGGCGGTCGGTGACGACGTGGCCGACGACTGGCTCGACCGGCAGGTCTTCGGTTTCCACCCCCACGAGAGCCACTTCCTGGCCGACCCCGAGGAGCTGGTCCCGACGACGCTGCCCGCCCGGAAGGCGCTGCTCATCCCGAACGTTGAGGCGGCGGTCAACTTCGCGATGGACGCCCGCCCGCGGCTCGGCGAGCGGGTCGTCGTCTTCGGCCAGGGGCCGGTCGGCCTCCTGACGACGGCCGTGCTGGCGGAGTTCCCGCTGTCGGAGCTGGTGGCCGTCGACCGCTACGAGCGCCGCCGGGAGCTGGCACGGTCGTTCGGCGCCGACCGGGCCGTCCGTCCCGGCGAGGTCGCCGAAGCCGTCGGCGGCGACGGCGCCGACATCGGCGTCGAGCTGTCGGGAGCGCCGCCGGCGCTCGACGAGGCCATCGAAACGACGGGCTACGCGGGGACGGTGGTCGTCGGCTCGTGGTACGGCACGAAGGACGTCGAACTGGACCTGGGCGGCGCCTACCACCGCAGCCACATCCGGCTGCGCTCGAGCCAGGTGAGCCGGATCGACCCCGACCACGCCGGCCGCTGGGACAAGGAGCGGCGGCTGTCGTACGTCCGGTCGTGGCTCGACCGGACGGATGTCTCCGAGCTGTTCACCCACCGGTTCGGCCTCTCGGAGGCCGGCGAGGCCTACCGGCTGCTCGACGAGCGGAAGGACGAGGTCGTCCAGGTGACCTTCGAGTACGACTGACGGCCGCCGGCCGTCGCCGCGCCCGACCGTGGATTTAGGTGGCTCCCGACCCTCGAATCCGTCTATGTACACGACGACGGTTCGGACGGACTTCGTGGCACAGCACTACCTCACCGTCCCGGACCCGGGGCCGGAGGGGACGCTGCACTCCCACCACTACCGGGTGGAACTGGAGTTTCGCGGCCCCGAACTCGACGAGTACGACTACCTTGTGAACATCGACCACGCGAACGCGGCGCTGGAGGCGCTGGCCGACCGCTACACCGACGCCACGCTGAACGACCTGCCGGAGTTCGACGGCTACAACCCCAGCGTCGAGCGGTTCGCGCGCGTCGTCTTCGACCGCGTCACCGACCGCGTGACCGACGAGACCGTCACCGGGTTGTCCGTCACCGTCTGGGAGGACGACGAGGCCGCCGCCGGCTACGACGCGGCGGTATGAGAGTCGGACTGACGCTGTACGGCGACCTCGGGGAGCGGTCCGGCGGCTTCCGGTACGACCGCAAGCTCGTCGCCGGGCTCCGGTCGGCCGGCGACGAGGTGGACGTGGTGTCGCTGCCGTGGCGGACGTATCCGCGGGGGCTGCTGGACGGCCTCTCGCCGGCCGTTCGCCGCCGGCTGGCCGTCGACGTGGACGTGATGCTGCAGGACGAGCTCGCCCACCCGTCGCTGGTCCGGCACAACCGCCGGCTCCCGTACCCGGTGGTGAGCATCGTTCACCACCTCCGGGCCAGCGAGCGCCGCCGGCTGGCGCCGCTGTACCGGGCCGTCGAGCGCCGCTATCTCGGCACCGTCGACGGCGTCGTCTGCAACAGCGGGGCCACCCGCGAGGCGGTGACTGAGCTCGGCGTCGACCCCGCGGAGACGGTGGTCGCGCCGCCGGCCGGCGACCGCTTCGACCCCGACGTCGACCCCGACGACGCCGCCGCCCGGGCCCGCGAGGGGCCGCTGCGGGTCGTCTTCGTCGGCAACCTCATCGAGCGCAAGGGGCTGGACACGCTGGTCGAGGCCGTCGCCCGCGCCCGCCGGCGCGAGGCGGTGGAGCTGACCGCGGTCGGCCGGCCGGTCGACGCCGACTACGTCGCCGCCGTCCGGGAGACGGTCGCCGA
>JAHENN010000104.1 GCA_018609665.1 Haloarculaceae archaeon
AGACGAGGACTGCGTGATGCTTCTCATGGACGGACTCATCAACTTCTCGAAAACGTTCTTGCCGGACCAGCGCGGCGGGCGCATGGACGCGCCGCTGGTCATGTCCTCGCGCATCGACCCCGCCGAGATCGACGACGAGGCACACAACATGGACATCGCCCCGGAGTACCCCCGGGAGTTCTACGAGGCCACGCGGGAGATGGCCGACCCTGGGGCCGTCGAGGAACTCGTCCGGCTCGGCGAGGACACCCTCGGCACCGACGAGCAGTACCGCGGCTTCGAGCACACCCACGACACGACCGACATCGCCATGGGGCCGGACCTGTCGGCGTACAAGACGCTGGGGGACATGATGGAGAAGATGGACGCCCAGCTCGAACTGTCCCGGAAGCTGCGGTCGGTCGACGAGACGGACGTCGCCGAGCGGGTCATCGAGTACCACTTCCTGCCGGACATCATCGGCAACCTGCGGGCGTTCTCCCGCCAGGAGACGCGGTGTCTCGACTGCGGCGAGAAGTACCGCCGCGCGCCGCTGACCGGCGACTGCCGGGAGTGCGGCGGCGACGTCACCCTCACGGTCCACCGGGGGTCGGTGAACAAGTACATTGACACCGCGCTGCGGGTCGCCGAGGAGTACGACTGTCGGGAGTACACGAAACAGCGGCTCCGCATCCTGGAGCGGTCCCTGGAGTCGGTTTTCGAAGATGACACCAACAAACAGAGCGGCATCGCCGACTTCATGTGACGCGGCAGACCCGCAGGCGCCGTCAGGTAGATACGGCCGGCGTCGAACCGGAAGAACGTGACCCGACAGGCAGCCCGCTCGGGGTTCGTGCGGTTCGTCGAGGACGCCCTCGCGTACACCGAACGGGAGTTCAGCGTCGCGCGGGCGCTGCGGGCGGGCGCGGACGGCGCCGGCGGGAAGGTCGTCGACCGGCTGCTGAGCGACTCCGAGGCCGTCCACGAGCGGGTCGTCCGGCCGGAACTGGACGCCTACCGCGAGCGGATCCTCGCGCAGTTCGACGTCCTGCTGGACGCCGTCGAGAGCGACGAGACCATCGAGGCGTACCGCGAGGAACTCCTGGAGGCCGACGCCTACGGCGCGAACCTGCGGTCGGACCTCGACTCGACCCGCCGGTCGGCGCTTCGGGACCGGCTCTTCGAGCGCCAGCGACGGCTCGGCGAGGCCGTCGAGCCGCTGGTCGAGGCCGCCGAGGACGACTTCTGGGCGGCCGCGGAGACGGCCTTCGACCGCGGGGCGATGACCCGGCTCGTCGAGGACCACTTCGCGTTCACCGACCCGGTGGAGGACCACCGCGGGGCGTTCCGAATGGCGACCCGCGTCGACCCCGGCGAGGTGCTCGGCGGTGGGCTCCTCGTCGACCGGCTCCCCGCCGTCGAGGTGGAGTACACAGACGAGGCGCTGCGGTCGATGCGGCGGGCCGAGCGGCGCGTCATCGAGGAGACGAAGGCGGAGATAGAGCGGCGGTACTGAACGCGAGCGGAGGCGGAACGTCGTCGCGGAGCATACGCCGAGCGAAGCGAGGCGTTTCCCCGAGCGCGACCACGGGGAGCGCTCGGTAGCGACGAGCGACGACCGCACCCGACCGGAGGGAGGGTGCGACGGGAGCGAGGAGCTATTTTTCATCGAAGTGTTTACACGCTCGCCCTCGGCGAGCGACCGTGTAAAAGGTTCGTGCGGAGAAGTTTTGCCCGCCGCCGACACACGACCTGTAGATGGAGTTCGAGGAGCTGGAGGCGGTGCCCGGCGTCGGCGCGAAGACGGCCGAGCGGCTGTCGGAGCTCGACGACCCCGAGGCGGCGCTGGCGGCGGGCGACGTCGCCGCCCTCGCGCGGGCACCGGGAATCGGCGAGGGCCGGGCGGCGCGCATCGCCCGCGCGGCCATCCGTCACGAACACGACGACGACGGGGAGTTCCTCGCCACCTCGCGGGCGCGGGAGATATACGACGACGCCCTCGGGCTGTTGCAAGAGCGGGCGGTCACCGATTACGCCGAAAAGCGGCTGGAGACGTTCTACCCGAGCGCCGCCCGCTCGCGGATCGAGGAGGTGCGGGCGTTCGCCCGCGATGCGGTCGAGCGGGAACCGACCGAGGCGGTCGTGGAGGCGCTTTCGGGCGTCGAGCCGCTGGAGCCGCCGGACGACGTCCGCGTCCGGGACCGCTGTCTGGCGACGAGCGACGCGGAGACGTTCGCGGCCGCACAGGAGGCCGTCCCGGAGCTGAGCGTCGAGCTGGCCGACGACGCCCGCGGCATCGCCGACCTCGCGCGCGGGTACTCGACGGTGGTCGTCCTCGACGAGGCGTTCGCCGGCGTCGACGTCGAGGGCGACGTCCGCGTCGAGCCGGCGGCCCTCGAGGAGCCGGCGCGGGTCGTCCCCGAGCGGACGCTGTCGTTTTTCGCGCGCAACCGCGGGTCGCTGCGGGCGGCGGCGGCCGTCCACGAGGCAGCCGACCTCGAGGCGCCCTGCGACGTCGCGGCGCTGGACGACGCCCTCGCCCGGCTCGACGAAGACGGTACCGTCGCCGACGACGACGCGCTGGACGCCCTCGACGACGCGGTCGCGGACCTGGACGCGGCGGTCTCGATGGCCGAGAACGTCGCCAACGACCGCCTCCGGGCAGCCATCGAGGAGCGGGACGTCACCATCGAGGGCGCGGACCTGCTGTCGCTGGTCGAGCGCGGTGCAGGCGTCGACTCGCTGCTGCAGCGGGAGCTGTCCGAGGAGTTCGCCGAGGCCGTCGACGCCGCCCGGGACCACCTCGTCGACGCCCTGGCCGTCGAGGGGTACGAGTCGCTGGCCCGGCAGGCATTCGGCGACGAGCCGACATTCCCCGTCGAGCACGACGAGCGGGTCGTCGAGCGGCTCCGCGAGGAGCTGACCGCCGAGCGGGACCGCCGGGCCGCCGAGCTGAAGCGCGAGCTCGCCGACGAGTTGCGGGAGATGCGCGAGCCGGCCCGGGAACTCGTGGAGGCCGCCCTCGAGCTGGACGTCGAGCTGGCCGTCGCCCGCTTCGCTTGCGACTTCGACTGTTCGTTCCCGTCCTTCGAGGGCCGCGGCGTCCGCGTCGAGGGGGGCCGGTCGCCGCTGCTCGACGTCGACTTCGAGGCCGTCGAGCCGGTCGACTACGGCGTCGAGGGCGTCGCGCTGCTGTCCGGCGTCAACAGCGGCGGCAAGACGTCGACGCTGGACCTGCTCGCGCTCGTGGTCGTGCTGGCGCAGATGGGGCTGCCGGTGCCGGCCGACGACGCCCGCCTGGAGCGGTTCGAGGCGCTGCACTACCAGGCCAAGACCCAGGGGACGCTCGACGCCGGGGCCTTCGAGTCGACGCTCCGGGAGTTCGGCGACCTCGTCGCCGGCGGCCGCCGCCGGCTCGTGCTCGTCGACGAGCTGGAGTCCATCACCGAACCCGGCGCCAGCGCCGTCATCATCGCCGGCATCCTCGAGGCGCTGGCCGACGGCGACTCGACGGCGGTGTTCGTCTCGCATCTGGCCGGCGAGATCCGCGAGGCCGCCGACGTCGACGTCACCGTCGACGGCATCGAGGCCGTCGGGCTCGCCGACGGGGAGCTGCAGGTGAACCGCTCGCCGGTCAAGAACCACCTCGCGCGGTCGACGCCGGAGCTCATCGTCGAGAAGCTGGCCGACGAGGACGGCGACGAGCTGTACGACGAGCTGCTGGAGAAGTTCGAGCGCGCCGACGGGACCGGGCGGGCGACCGACTGACCGCGGCGCCGAGGCGGACGGTCTGGTCGGGCAATCGACTGACCACCGACCACGGGACCGGGAGACCGAGTGGGCCACCGGCCGCCCGACGCCGGGCCGGAACCGGGCGTTCGACGGGACCGCCGTACCGCCGGAACCCGGGGGCAGCGGCCGGACGACCCGGCCGTCGGGAGCTCGATTCCGGCGCCCCGAAGGCTTAACACCCGCCGCAGCGTGGTGGAAGTGAAATGTCCGACGACGACATGCTCTCGTGGGACGAGTCGGTGTTCCGCGACGAGCACGTCCTCGAACTGGACTACCTGCCGGAGGCGTTTCTCCACCGCGACGAGCAGATGGAGACGCTGAAGTACGCCCTCCGGCCCGCCGTCCGCGGCTCCCGGCCGCTGAACGTGATGGCCCGCGGGCCGCCGGGCACCGGCAAGACGACCGCCGTCCAGAAGCTGTTCGACGAGCTGGCCGGCGTCACCGACGTGGAGGCCGTGCGGGTGAACTGCCAGGTCGACTCCACCCGGTACGCCGTCTTCTCGCGGCTCTTCGAGGGGCTGTTCGAGTACGAGCCGCCGACCTCCGGCATCTCCTTCAAGAAGCTGTTCGGGCAGATCACCGACCACCTCGTCGAGGAGGACGAGGTGCTCGTCGTCGCCCTCGACGACGTCAACTACCTCTTCTACGAGGACGAGGCCTCCGACACGCTGTACTCGCTGCTGCGGGCCCACGAGGCCCACAGCGGCGCGAAGATCGGCGTCGTCGTCGTCTCCTCGGACCTCGAGCTGGACGTCATCGAGGAGCTGGACGGCCGCGTGCAGTCGGTGTTCCGTCCCGAGGAGGTGTACTTCTCGGCGTACGGCCAGCGCGAGGTCGTCGACATCCTCGAGGAGCGCGTCCGGCGCGGCTTCCGGCAGGAGGCCGTCGGTCCCCGGGTGCTCGACCGGGTGGCCGAGCACACCGCCGACAGCGGCGGCGACCTCCGGGTCGGCATCGACCTGCTGCGGCGGGCCGGGCTGAACGCCGAGATGCGCGGCTCCGCGGAGGTGGCCCTCGAGGACGTCGACGAGGCCTACGAGCAGGCGAAGTACGTCCACCTCTCGCGGCACCTGCGCGGGCTGTCGGAGTCGGAAACGGCCCTCGTCCGCGTGCTGGCCGAACACGACGGCGAGCGCGCCGGCGACGTCTACGAGGCGTTCCACGACCGGACGGACCTCGGCTACACCCGCTACTCCGAGCTGATAAACAAGCTCGACCAACTCGGCCTCATCGACGCTGAGTACACCGACGTCGAGGGCCGGGGCCGCTCGCGCGCGCTGTCGCTGTCCTACGACGCCGAGGCGGTTCTCGACCGGCTCGAGTGACCCTCAGCGGTCGTCGACGTCGGCGCCGATCCACTGGTCCGGCACCTGGATGACGTAGCGGCCGTTCTCCTGGAGGGCGATGATGTACTCCTCGCGGTCGTACAGCTCCATCAGGTTGAGCTCGTACTGGCCGGGTTCGACGATCTTGATCGACTCGAACTGGTCGTTCAGCTGCTCGCGCAGCTCCGCGAGGTCGGGGTCGTCGTCGGACGGCTCGCTGACGACCCGGTCGTCGTCGTCGGCCGCCGGCGGGTCGTCGGTCGGGCTATCGGCCGCCGGGTCGTCGGCCGCTGGCTCACCGGCGGTCGCGTCGTCCTCGTTCGTCGTCGACCGGCCGTGGTCGGGGACGTCTTCGGGGCCGGCGAGGCCGCTCCGCGCGTTCGCCTGCGCCGGGTCCTCGGCGTCGCCGGTGGTTTCGCGGCGGGCGTCGGCGTCGATTATCTCGCCGTCGTCGCCGTCGTCGCCGGCGGCCCCGTCGGGCTCGTCGGGCCAGGCCGCGTTCGGGTCCGGCTCGTCCCCGGCGACGAAGTCCCGCACCCGGGTCGTCGCGCGGCCGACCGTCTCGGCGACCGACGACTCCTCGGGAGGGTCGTCGGCTGCCGGCGGCTCCGGCTCCGCGGGGAAGTCCGCACCCTGGGGCCGGAACTGGAACTTGTTGCCGCCGCACTCCGGACAGCCCGACAGCATCTCCTTGGAGCCGTCCTCGAACCGCTCGCCACAACCGGTACACTGGTGGGGCATCTGTTCTATCTGCGGGTGACGAGCGTGCTGATGAGCGTCTCGTCCTTGTGGAGCGTCTCGATGCGGTTCGCCGGGCCGATGACCGTCAGCTTGCTCGGGTCGTCGTTGCCCATCAGCCGGCCGAGGAAGCCGCCGTCGTCGGCGCCGTTGCCGGGGTAGGTCTCGATTTCGATGCCTGTGAAGCCGTCGGGGTTGATTTCCGACATCGTCCGCTCGATGAGCTTCGACTCCTCGTCGGGGTCGAGTCCGTCCTCGAGGATGACGATGTTGTCGTCGTGGACGCCGTCGAGGATGAGCCGGATCTTCTCCATCGTCCGCATCCCCTCCATCCGCTCGGCGCTTATCATGTCGATCTGGATGCCGTCGCCGTCGTCGGCCGCGTCGTCTGTGGTCACCTCGGGCATGATATCACCCGAAGTGCTCCGCGATGGTGTCGTACACTTCGTCCATGTTGTCACCCTCGAGCGCCGACAGCGGCACCGTCTCGTGCTGGGGGAAGGCGTTGCTGACGCGCTGGACGCTCGCCTCCTCGAGGTCGATCTTGTTCGCGAAGATGAGCACCGGCAGGTCCTGGCTCTCGATGATGCCGACGAGCATCGTGTTGACCTGCGTGAACGGGTCCTCCGTCGCGTCGAGGACGTAGATGACGCCGTCGACGTCCTCGCGGAGCCAGTGCATCGCCTCCGCGACGCCCTCGGTCGCCTCGCGGGAGCGTCGGACGGCGTCCTCTTCCTCGATGTCGTGTTCGAGGAACTCCTTGTAATCGACCTTCGTCGTCACGCCCGGCGTGTCGACGACGTCGATGGTGACGGACTTGCCGTTGCGTTTTATTTCGACGTTCTCCTTCCGGCGTGCGCGGCGCGTCTCGTGGGGGACGTGGCTCTCCGGCCCCACGGCGTCGCCGGTCCAGTCGCGGGCGATACGGTTAGCGAGCGTCGTCTTGCCGGCGTTCGGGGGCCCGTAGATGCCGATCCGCTTCGGCTCGCTCCCCGCGAACAGGCTCGACGTCGCCCGGGATATGCTCGATCTGAGGTCGGTTAGCAGTCCCATCTCATCCTCCCACGGCCCCGATTTCGGGTCGAAATCGAGGTCGCTCTGGACGTACTACCATACCGCACTCACTTAACTGTGCGTCAGACACACGTCATAGATCGGACGGAAACGACGGCGACGGGAGCGTTCGAGCGGGTCGAATCGTCGCGAACGACTCCGGAGGACGGGGGCGGACGGCCGGAAAGGAGTGTGCCGAAGAAGAGCCGGATCGGACGGTGGGGTGGCAACTCCGAGCTGTTGGGTGCGCCCAGCTAAGGACTCCACGACAGTCGGCAGGACGGAGTCGGGAGACCGTCTATCCGACCCGTCCCGGCCGGAGGGACAACCCCCCACCCCTTCGTTTCAACTGGAACTGGACGGGACCGTCGGGGGAGGGCGGCTTCTACCCTGGCAGTTCGTGCTGACGAGGACTGTCGCTGTCCCGTCTAACTTCGTTCGTCTAGATACAACGAGGAAAACAACCCACTCAAGCTCGTTTGCTAGTGGTGCGGGTACTGTTTTCTTGGTAGCATAATAAATCTTGCCAATTAGTGTTTCCCTCACACCCCCCACCCCCTCGTTTGCCGTTCCAGTTGAAACGAAGGGGTGGGGGGCGGGGTGAAAGGAAAAAGCGTAGCTGGCTGGACGGTTCGTCCGTATCGTTCCATGGAGTCTGCCGATCCCCGCGGCCCTCACCACAAGCTCGAACCCGCCGTCCCTCTCGTCACGCAGTCGGCCCCGTTTCGTCTCCTCGTCCACCTGCTCCGACCGACGGTAGGCTAAACTCCGACGCCGCCCGCCCCGTCCGCGATTCTCCGTGGCGCTCGTGTCTCGCCGTGGACCGCGGCACCCGAGGTCCGGTCCGACAGCGGGCGTGACCACAACGCTTAATACCGTATTCCACCATCGGTTCCCCTGCATCAGGTGGACCGCCGTTCGGGAACCGACCCGGCCCATCTCGTCTCTATCGCCCGGGTTCGGACGGTTCACTCGCCGCGCGGTGGCTCTCCACACGAAACGGGGGGGATCCGAAACGCATGACAGAGGGAAATTCCGACGAGGCGGCCGACGGAGACGACGTGGACGGAGAGCCGAATCGCTCCGGGCCGGCCGCCGCCGACCGCAGGTCGAACGGCCCGCCGTCCGGGGACGATTCAGACCCGAACGAACCGACGTCGTCCGTCGATTCTCCAGTTGAAACAGAGGGGTCGTCCGGCCGGACGACCCCGCCGGCGGACTCGCTCGGCGACCGCGCCGACGGATTCTCCGGGGACGTCGACCTCGACGACCTCGACCTCGACGCCGACGGGGAGGCCGACGAGGCGTCCCGCGGGCTGTTCGACGACCTGCTCGAGGGCGAACCCATCTTCGACAACAAGGAAGTCCTCCGGCCGTCGTACACGCCCGAGCAGCTCCCCCACCGGGAGGAGCAAATCAACAACATGGCGACCATCCTCGTCAGCGCGCTCCGCGGGGAGACGCCGTCGAACATCCTCATCTACGGGAAGACGGGGACCGGCAAGACCGCCAGCGCGAAGTTCGTCAGCGAGGAACTGGAGACGACCTCGGAGAAGTACGAGGTTCCCTGTGAGGTCGAGTACATCAACTGCGAGGTGACCGACACGCAGTACCGCGTGCTGGCACAGCTGGCGAACAAGTTCATCGAGAAGAACGAGCGGTACATCGAACGCCGGCTCGAGGAGCTCAGCGACCTCCGGGAGGGGGCGGCGGAGAACCCGGGGGCGCTGTCGGAGTCGAGCTTCGAGAGCGTCGCCGCCGTCGAGGCGGAGGTCGGCCGTCTCGAGGACGACCTCGAGGCGTTCGACCCCGTCCCGATGACCGGCTGGCCGACCGACCGGGTGTACCAGACGTTCTTCGAGGCCGTCGACTACCACGAGCGCGTCGTGGTCATCATGCTCGACGAGGTGGACAAGCTCGTCGAGAAGTCCGGCGACGACACGCTGTACAACCTCTCGCGGATGAACTCCGAGCTGGACAACTCCCGGGTGTCGATCATGGGCATCTCCAACGACCTGAAGTTCACCGACTTCCTCGACCCGCGGGTCAAGTCCAGCCTCGGCGAGGAGGAAATCGTCTTCCCGCCGTACGACGCCACGCAGCTACGGGACATCCTCGACCACCGTTCGGACGTCGCGTTCAAGTCGGGCGTCCTCTCGGAGGACGTCATCCCGCTGTGTGCGGCCTTCGCCGCCCAGGAGCACGGCGACGCCCGCCGGGCGCTGGACCTGCTGCGGACGGCCGGCGAGCTCGCCGAGCGGGACCGCACCGAGACCGTCGACGAGGAGCACGTCCGCCACGCCCAGGAAAAGATCGAACTCGACCGGGTGGTCGAGGTCGTCCGGACGCTGCCCACCCAGTCGAAGCTCGTCCTCTACGCGACCATCCTCCTGGAGAAAAACGGCGTCCACAACATCAACACCGGCGAGGTGTTCAACATCTACAAGCGGCTCTGCCAGGAGATCGACGCCGACGTGCTCACCCAGCGGCGCGTCACGGACCTCATCAGCGAACTCGACATGCTCGGCATCGTCAACGCCGTCGTCGTCTCGAAGGGCCGGTACGGCCGGACGAAGGAGATCAGCCTCTCGGTGCCGCTCGACGAGAC
>JAHENN010000105.1 GCA_018609665.1 Haloarculaceae archaeon
ATCACCGGCATCTTCGGTGCGCTCGACGCCATCCGCAACGAGACCACCGGCGCCGACAACCTGGACGAGGCCGACGGCAACGAGATTCTGTCGGAGGCGCAGAGCTCCCGGCCTGCCGGTCTTGAACAGTTCGGCGAGGACGAATCGATCCTGAACCTGTCCCTCGAACAGACGAACTTCCGGCAGAACCGCGAGCCGAAGGAGCAGCAGTTCGAGGACCCGAGTAGCACCAACTTCGAGTTCGTCATCGACGAGGACAACGAGACGGTGTACCTCGTCACCGACATCGACACGATCAGCCTCAACCGCTCGACGGCTAACGGCGTCGAGACGGGCGAGCAGATCGAGACCGGTGACGAGTACGAGTTCAACTTCAGCATCGGTCCCGACTTCGCCGAGGAGTTCGAGGGCGGCATCGACCGCTACACTCCCGGAGGTAACACGACGGTCCCGCTCGCCGTCGAGGACCGGACGGCCGAGTTCGACACCGGCAGCGGTAGCGAGGTCCGTGTCGACCAGGCCGAGGACCAGGAGATCGCCGGCACGACCAACGTCGCACCCGGCACGACGCTCACCATCGCGGTGGACTCCTCGAGCCGGACGCGGCGTGCGGACGACAACGACACCTCCGAGCTGGCACCCGTCTTCCAGCGGGCCCAGGTCGAGGTCAGCGACAACGGCACCTTCAGCGACGACACGTTCGACTTCTCGGACAACGAGGTCGGACGCGAGTTCACGGTGACCGCGCTCAACGCGGGCATCGAGGACGTGGCCGAGACCGACGGCCGCGTCGTCGAGGGACGGCGGGCCGAGGTCTCGATTAGTGGCGTTACCGTCCCGGTCGAGGAAGACGAGCTGTCGACCGTCACGGTCGACTCCGGCTTCCTGCCGCAGGGCGGCTTCGTCACCATCCACGACGGCACGCTGCAGGACGGCGCGACGTTCGACAGCGTCCGTGGGTCCTCCGAGTTCCTCGAGGAAGGCGAGTTCGAGAACGTCGAGGTCGAACTCGACGACCCGTACACGGAGGACGGCACCGCCATCGCGATGCCGCACAAGGACACCAACGACAACCAGCAGTACGACTTCGTCACCGCGGGTGACGGAACGACGGACGCTCCGTACACCGCCGGCGGCGACATCGTGACGGACTCCGCGTCGGTCACCTTCGAGACGCCGACGCCGACGCCGACCGCCACGCCGACCGCCACGCCGACGCCGACGGAGACGCCGACGGCAACGCCGACGCCGACGCCCAGCGACCAGCCCGGCTTCGGTGCCGTGCTGGCGCTGATCGCGCTCATCGGCGCGGCGCTGCTGGCCGCCCGTCGGAACGACCTCTAACTGAGCCGGACCGCCCGGCTTTCGCGACTGCGGTTTCCATTCTTTCGCGCGCCGCGCCGACAGCGACGCGGACGCCGTGCCGACAGCGCGCCGGCCCCCCGGCACCGAACACGAGACCGACGCGCCGGCCGGCGTTCGTGTCCCGTCCGCGCCCGCGACGACAAGACATATGATGGTCGTGGCGTATCTTCAACCGATGACGCTCCCGGCGCAGTCGCTGACGGAGCTGTCGGTCCTCCCGGTGACCGACGTCCTGGCGTGGGTGGTCGTCGGCGCCTTCCTGCTGGGGGTCCTCGCCGACCGCCGCGGCCGGCGCGACCTCGCCCGCCGGGCGACCGCCGGCGCCTGGGCGCTGTTCGCCGTCTTCTGGCTGCTGTTGATCCACCAGTTCGCCGTCATCCACCGCAGCATCGTCGAGACGGTGCTGGTGGTGGCGGCGGTGCCGCTGTGTCTGTACGTCGGCCGGACGCTGCTGGCCGGCCGGGAGTCGCTGCTCGTCCTCTCGCGGGCGGTGGCGCTGATGGGGCTGATATACCTGCCGTTCCAGACGTCGACGCCGATTCGCGGTTTCCTCATCGAGACGGTCGCTCGGCAGACGGCGTGGCTGCTGGACGTCGCCGGTCTCGGCGACGGGATGCGGCTCGTCGAGGACCCCACCGGGGAGTCGGGCCTTCGGAACACGTTCTGGTTCCCGGAGACGGGGCGGGCCTCGCGGGTGATATTCGCCTGCACGGGTATCGGAAGTCTCGCCATCTTTGGCGGGCTCATCGGCGCCGTCCGGGCGCCGCCGCGCCGGAAGGCGGTCGCGCTGGCGGTGTCGCTGTCGGTCATCT
Organism: Haloarculaceae archaeon; assembly: GCA_018609665.1. GTDB lineage: Archaea > Halobacteriota > Halobacteria > Halobacteriales > Haloarculaceae > Natronomonas. The sequence goes on from JAHENN010000105.1 coordinate 2,178, forward strand.
GGGTGCTCAACGTCGTGCGCAACGCCTTCATCGCGGCGGCCAACGGCTACGCCTGGTTCGACCACCCGGCGCTTGAGGGGCCGGTGATGGCGGCGTTCGGGCTATCGGACCCCTCGCTAGTGTCGTTCTACTTCGCCGACCGGGTGCTGTCGCAGAGCCTCGCGCTGGTCGCCCTGGTCGGCATCGCGTGGCTGGTCTCGCGGTGGGTGCCGCAGCTGCTCGGTATCGCCGAGGACCTGCTGTACCTGGTGACCGGCGACGAGGTGCGGCTGCGGCCGCAAGCGGCGACCGACGGGGGCGAGCGGCAATGACCGAGGAGGCGTCCGGCCGGCTCGAGGAGCTCCCCGACGTCTCCCGCCGGCGCTTCATCGCCGGCGCCGGGGGGACGGTCGCCGGCGCCGCCGCCGTCCGGGCCGTCGACAACGTCCTGCTGGGGTACGGCGAGTTCGGCTACGGAACGAACCTCCTCGAGCAGGACCTCACTGGGCTCGTCGCCGATAGCCTCCGGCCGTGGTACGACGAGCGGGTCGCCGGCCACCGGCTCCGGGTCGTCGACGGCGGTATCGCCGTCTCGACGGCCGACGGCAGCCGCCGGCTCGAGTTCGGGGCGGACGCGGGAGCGGCGGCCGACCTCGACGCGGACCTCGGCCTCGGCGGCCGGCTCGAGGCGCTGTACGCCGACGCGAGCGACCTCGTGGCCGGCGACTACGAGTTCGTGTTCGACGAGCCGGCGACGTTCTTCGAGCGGGTCGCCGACGCCGAGCCCCGACCGGAGGCCGTCACCGCACTCCGGGGGCAGACGGACCGGCAGGTTGACCCGGACGTCGTCGAGCAGTTCGCCGGCGTCTCACCGCGGCGGCCGGCCGCGCTCGCCGACGCGCTCGTCGGGGCGTTCCGCGAGCACGCCTCCTACGACATCCCGCGGTACGTCGCCGGCTCCGTCGAGGACAACGTCCTGCTCGGCGCGGCGGACCTCCGGTCGCCGCTCGAGGGGCCGGTGAACTTCGAGGCGATGCTGGCGGGCGACGACGCCGGGCTGTTCTGCTACGAGTTCGCCATCCGGTCGATGGAAGCACTGCAGGCGGTCGCGCCGCACGTCCAGCGGACGCCCGTGGCGGCCGCCTACGTCCGGGACGCCCGCCACAAGCACGTCTACACCGGCGTGGCGTCGGCGGTCCGCGAAAACGGTGACCTCGTGGTGCCGATGACGTTCCTCGACTACACCCACTCGACGCTGTACGACGACCTCGGCGCCACGCCGGTGGCCGGCCGGGGGCTGGCGGCGTACGACGACCGCCACCGGGCGACGCACGTCCGCTGGTGACGCGGCGGGCCGACAGCGATTTCAGGCGACCGGTCCATCACCCGACGAATGCTCCCGGTCGACGTGCTCGCGGTCACGGACCCGCTGGCGTGGGCTCTGGTGGCGCTGTTCGGCGCCGGCAGCCTCGCCGAGCGGCGCCGCCCCGGCGCCGCGCGGTACGTCGTCGGCGCGGCGTGGGCGCTGTTCGCCGGCTTCTGGCTGCTGCTGGCGCCGTTCTTCTTCCTCGTCCAGAACAGCGTCGTCGAGGCGCTGCTGGCGCTGGCCGGCGTCCCCGCCTGTCTGTACGCCGGCTACCTGCTCGTCGGGGGCCGGGACTCGCTGTTCGTCCTCTCGCGGGCCGTCGCCGTGATGGGGCTGGTCTACATGCCGGCCGAGACGGTCCCGCTGGTCCGGCAGGTGCTCGTCGAGCACGTCGCCGCACAGACGGCGCTGCTGATGGACCTCCTGGGGTACGAGCCGACGCTGCGGCCCATCTCCGGGCGGCCGGCCTACGAGGGGTACCTCGGCGCCTTCCACTTCGAGACGGCCGACCCGGACCACGGCGGCATCGTCTACAACATCGTGATGGCGTGTACGGGGCTGGGGAGCATGGCCATCTTCGCCGGCTGCATCGCGGCGGTGCGGGCGCCGCTGGGCCGGAAGCTCCGGGCGCTGGCCGTCGCCGTCGGCGTCATCTACGTCCTCAACGTCGTCCGGACGACGTTCATCGGGCTGGCCTTCGGGCGCCAGTGGTTCGACGGGGCGTACGCGCCGTACCTGATGCGGCTGTTCGGCGAGTCCGACCCGTACATGGTGTCGCACATCGTCGCGGAGGGAATCATCAGCCAGCTGCTGTCGGTCGCCGCCCTGGTCGTCATCGCACGGTTCGTCATCCGGGAGCTGCCGGAGCTGCTGGTCATCGTCGACGACGTCGCCTACATGGCGACGGGCGAGGAGCGGGATACGGCCGCCGAGCTCGGGCTGCTGGAGGACGGCCCGGACGTCGACCCGGCGCGGGCCGACGATTAGACGGGGTCGGGGAGGACGTCCGCGGGGCCGTCGGCCAGCTCCGCGAGGGCGTCGCGCTCGACGACGTGGAGATCGCCCGGGACCACCAGCAGGTGCAGCGGGGCGCCGAAGGACCGCCCGGCGAGCGCCGACAGCTCGTCGGCGACGACGACCGGGTCGGGGCCGCCGGCGCGGGCCACGGCGACGCCGATTCCGTCCACCTCGTCGGCGAGCAGCCCCGCCGCCCGGTCGGCGGTCATGTACTCCTCGAAGTCGGGGTCGGGGCCGCTCGGCCCGGTGCCGACCTTGATGTCGAGGAAGACGAGCGTGTGGAGGCCGCGCTCGCGGTTCGCCCGGACCGTCCCGACGACGCTACCCGGGACGCCGTCGCCGCCGTGGGCCCAGGGGAAGGGCAGCGTCGTCGCCTTCCCGAAGCGGTAGTTCTGGAGGCCGGACAGCGAGGCGGCGGCGGCCTCGGCGGTCGTGCCGTGGACGACCCGCGTCTCGACGCCGCGCCGTTCCGCCCGGAGCCGCAGGTCGACGTGCGTCGTCGAGATCATCGCGTCGCCGGCGGTGAGGAAGACGGCGTCGCCGGCCTCGGCGGCGGCCAGAATCGGCCCGGGGTCGCCCTCGACACCCTCGCGGTCGCGGACCTCGATTTCGACGTCGTGTTCGGCCTCGAGGTCCGCGACCGTCGCGCCGGCGAGCGTGCTGGTGTAGAACTCCGCGAAGACGCGGTCGGCGGCCCGCAGGGCGTCCCGTCCCCGGACGGTGACCGACCGCTCGTCGTAGAGGCCGAGCCCGACGAAGGTGAGCATACCGGCCGTCGGCCCGCCGCGGGCAAAAGGGACGCGGTGGCCGGGCCGACGGAGCGTCGTCCGGCCTCGGAGCGGTCGCGCCGCGGGAGTCTCGCGCGGGCGAGTGTCGGCGTCGAGCGCCAGCCTTACCGCCCGCGCGCCCGGAGCATCGACGATGGCAGTCAGCTGCGTCCGCGTGCCCCGCGAGGAGGGGGAGGCGACCCGCCAGCGGCTCGCCGAGCGGGACGCCATCGCGGAGGGCTACGAGATCGCCGTCGAGGACGGCCACCTCTACATCCCGCTGTCGCCGGACGTCGACGCCGCGGCGCTCGGCGACGACCTCGCGGTCGTCGAGTACGACGCCGCGGTCCGGGAGACACAGACGCTGCCCGCCGACCTGCTCGACTTCGAGCCGTCGTACGAGCGGCTCGGCGACATCGCCATTGTCGACGAGGACGACGACGGACGGGCGCGGGCGCTCGCGGACGCGCTGGTCGAGTCGGACCTACCGGTCGAGACGGTGCTCAACCGGGCCTCGCCCGTGGAGGGGGAACTCCGGGTCCGGCGGTGGGACGTCCTCGCCGGCGACGACACCGAGACCGTCCACCGGGAGTACGGCTGTGCCTTCGAGGTGGACGTCGCCGCGGTGTACTTCTCGCCGCGGCTGGCGACCGAGCGACACCGGGTCGTCGAACAGGTCGACGCCGGCGAGCTCCTCGTCGACATGTTCGCCGGCGTCGGGCCGTTCGCCGTCCCGGCGGCGAAGCGGGGCGCCGAGGCGGTCGGCGTCGACCTCAACGGGACGGCCGTCGACTACCTCCGCCGGAACGCCGAGCGCAACGGCGTCGCCGACCGCGTGACCGCCGTCCACGCCGACGTCCGCGAGCTGGAGGGGTACGACGACCGGGCCGACCGCCTAGTGATGAACCTCCCGCACAGCGCCGACGCGTTCCTCGGGGCCGCCGTCGAACTGGCCGACGACGACTGCGTCGTCCACTACTACGACATCCAGCCGGACGACGACCCCTTCGCCGCGGGCGAGCGGGCGATCCGGTCGGCCGCGACCCCGGAGTACGAGGTGACGGTCGAGAACCGCCGCCGCGTCCGGTCGTACGCCCCCCACGAGTCGAACGTCTGTCTGGATGTCCGGCTCCGTCGGTGAGCCGGGACAATATTGTTTTTGCCGGGAGAAGAATAAAAAATCCAGGTCATAACCGACGTTTGGACGCGTTTGTCACAACTGTTTTTATGTGATACAGGGGAGTAGAAGCTACGATTGAGGAACCCTGGGTGAACACATGAACCGACAAACGAAAACGAGCAAACGGGTTCGGGCGGTCCTCCTGGCGTCAGTGATGGTGCTGTCGATGGTCGGCGGAGCCGTCGTCGCCGGGCAGACGGTTGCCGACGGCTCCCTCGACGACGCGAGCGACGCGGCGAGCGAGGACGTCGACGAGACGACCGACTCGACCGACACGACCGACTCGACCGACACGACAGATAGCACCGACGACGGAACCACGGAAGCTGCCGACACCGATTCATCGGACGACTCCTCGGGGGATTCCGGCGAGGAGACGACGGAGTCGACGGACGAGACAACCGACGAGGCAACCGACACCGTCGACGAGACAACCGACACCGTCGACGAGACAACCGACGAGGCAACCGACACCGTCGACGAGACAACCGACGAGGCAACCGACACCGTCGACGAGAC
>JAHENN010000106.1 GCA_018609665.1 Haloarculaceae archaeon
CACCGACGAGGACCGCGCGCTGACCATCGCCGAACTCGGGGCGCTCGCCGCGGCCCCGGACCGGCGGACGTTCGAGGAGACGTTCCGGGCGCCCGGCCACGTCCACCTCCTGCGGGCGGCGCCGGACCTGCTGGACGACCGGGAGGGCCACACCGAACTCGGGGTGGCGCTGGCGGAGGCCGCCGGCGTCGCGCCCGCCGCCGTCGTCTGCGAGATGCTCGACGAGGCCGACGGTGCCCTGTCGCCGACGGCCGCCCGCGCCTACGCCGACCGCAACGGCCTCGTCTACGTCGAGGGCAGCGACCTCCTCGAGCGGTTCGACTGACCGCTTCTCCCGGCCGCCCCCGACGCTCCGGGGGCGCCGGAATCGTCAAGACTCATTACGCGCCGCTCCCACGTGTCGACCATGTCTTTCGAGGAGATGGACGTCGATACCATCTGGCAGGACGGGGAGTTCGTCGACTGGGACGACGCGCAGGTCCACGTGCTGACGCACTCGCTGCACTACGGGACGGGGGTCTTCGAGGGCGCGCGGTGTTACGACACCGCCGACGGCCCGGCGATCTTCCGGTGGGAGGAGCACCTCGACCGGCTGTTCGACTCCGCGAAGGTGCTCGACCTCGAGATCCAGCACACCCGCGGGGAACTGACGGAGGCGACGATGGAGCTGATTCGCAGCCAGAACCTGCGGTCCTGCTACATCCGGCCGCTGGTCTACTACGGCTACGACTCGCTGGGCGTCTCGCCGGGCGACTGCCCGACGGAGACCATGATCGCCTGCTGGCCGTGGGGCGCCTACCTCGGCGAGGACGCCCTCACGAACGGCGTCGACGTGATGGTGTCGTCGTGGCGGAAGCACGCCTCCAGCCAGATTCCGACCAACGTGAAGGCGACGGGGCCGTACATCAACTCGATGCTGGCCGGCGAGGAGGCCCGCCGGAACGGCTACGTCGAGGCCATCGTCCTCAACAAGGAGGGCAAGGTCGCGGAGGGCCCCGGCGAGAACATCTTCATGGTCAACGACGGCGAGATCTACACGACCGGGCTCGCGGAGTCCATCCTCGACGGCATCACCCGCGACACGGTCATCGAGCTGGCCCGGGACCTCGGCTACACGGTCCACGACGACGCCAGCATCTCCCGCGGGGAGCTGTACACCGCCGACGAGCTGTTCTTCTCTGGGACGGCCGCGGAGGTGACGCCCATCCGGAGCGTCGACGACACCGAGGTCGGCAACGGCTCCCGCGGCCCGGTGACCGAGGAACTCCAGCAGCAGTTCTTCGACCTGGTCGACGGCGAACTCGGCGGCTACGACGAGTGGTTCCGCTACGTCTGACCGCGCGGACACCGAAGTCGCTTTACCCGCGTCGCCGCTCCGTTCCGGTATGTCGCTGCGTGTGACGTTCCTCGGGACCGGCGGCGCCGTGCCGACGACCCAGCGGAACACGACGGGGGTGTTCCTCCGCCGGGAGGGCGAGCGCTTCCTTTTCGACTGCGGGGAGGGCACCCAGCGACAGATGATGCGGTTCGGGACCGGCTTCGACGTCTCGCATCTCTTCGTCACGCACCTCCACGGCGACCACGTCCTCGGCATCCCCGGACTGTTGCAGACGATGGACTTCAACGACCGGACGGCGCCGCTCGCCATCCACGTCCCGGCCGGCACCCAGCCCGAAATCGAGGGGCTGGTCGGCGCGACCGGGGCGCGGCCCTCCTTTCCGGTCCGCGTCAACGGCGTCGACGGCGGCGAGGTGGCGCTGGACGCCGACGGCTACGAGGTGCGGGCCTTCGAGACCGACCACGACACCCGGTCGGTCGGCTACGCGCTGGTCGAGGACGAACGGAAGGGCCGCTTCGACCGCGAGCGGGCCGAGGAGCTCGGGGTGCCGGTCGGCCCGAAGTTCCAGCAGCTCCACGCCGGCGAGGCCGTCGAGCTCGAGGACGGGACGGTCGTCGAGCCGGGCCAGGTCGTCGGCGACCCCCGGCCCGGCCGGACCGTCGCGTACACCGGTGACACGCGGCCGACGGCGGCGACCGTCGCGGCCGCCGACGGCGCCGACCTGCTGATCCACGACGCCACCTTCGCCGCCGACCACGCCGACCGCGCCGACCGGACGGCCCACTCGACGGCCGCGGAGGCGGCCGAGGTGGCCGTCGAGGCCGGCGCCCGCCGGCTCGCGCTCGTCCACCTCTCCTCGCGGTACGCCGGCACCCCCGACCCGCTTCTGCGGGAGGCCCGGGCGGCCTTCGACGGCGAGCGGGTGCTGCTGCCGGACGACGGCGACGGCCTCGACGTCCCGTTCCCGGAGTGACCGAAAGCATTTATCCGGACCTGTCGTGGTGGCTAGCGATGCACTCGCGCCTCCCGCTCGGGCGGCGGCGGCTGCTGTCGGCCGGCGCGGCGGCGGTCCTGGCCGGACTGGCCGGCTGCGGCGACCCGATGTCCGGCTCAGGGGAGTCGGTCGACCCCGGCGAGCCGACCGACCAGGCGCCGGCCGGGACGGGGGTGCTCGTCCGGGCCGACACCGCCGCCCTGTACGGTGCCGACGCGTCTCCGGGCCGCGAGGCGACCGAGCGGCTGCTGGCGGCGTACGGCGGCGGCGCGGCCGGTGCGGCCGACGACGCCGGCCTCGTCGCCGAGTTCGAGTCCCGGACCGGGCTCTCGGTGGCAGACACCGACGCGGTCGTCGTCTTCGCCGACGAGCCGCGCGGGGAGTTCGCCGCCTACGTCGTCGACGGCGAGTGGTCCGAGGCGACCGTCGCCTCCGCGATGGAATCCGCCACCGGCCTCGACTACGAGCCCCGCGACCACGAGGGCGGCACCGTCTACGAGCCGGCCGGCGGCGGCCCCGACGCCGACTTCCTGGGGGACGTCGCGGATGGACGGTACGCGGTCGGCAGCGAGGCGGCCGTCGAGGCGGCCATCGAGACGGTCCGCGCCGACCGCGGGTCGGCGTCCGGGGCGGTCGCCGACGCCCTCGAGGACGCCGGGGTGGCCGGCGACGACGTGCCGGCGACGTCCGTCGCCGCGGCCACGGACGACCCCCGGGCGTACCTCCCGCCGGAGGACGACGAGCGCGTGCCGGACATCGCCTCGCTGGACGTCTACGAGCTGGCGACCGTCGGGACGGTGGCGTACGCGACCGACGGGTCGTCGGTCGCCGTCGACGCCGAACTGCGGGCCGACTCGCAGAGCGACGCCCGGAAGATGGCCGACCTCACCGTCACCGCCCGGTCGTTCCTGCGCAACGAGGCCGGCGAGGCCGTCGCCGCCGAGCTGTCGAACGTCGCGGTCGAGCAGGACGACGACGTCGTGGCCGTCAGCTACCGCGGCGACGTCGAGGGAGCGGCGACGCTCGCCGGGTACCTCTGATGGGGCCGCTGGCGCTGCTCCGGAAGGAGGCCATCACGGTCCGCCGGAACCTCGGGCTGTTCCTCGTCCTGTTGGTGGTCGTGCCGGCGGCGCTCGCGGCCGGAACGTCGGTCTACCAGCAGACCATCCCGCAGGACCTGCCCGTCGCCGTCGCCCCCGCCGGGGAGGCGACGGCCGAGTCGGACGTGCGGCTCGTCCGCGGCGCCGTGGGCTTCTTCGCGACGCCCGTCGACTACGACGACCGGGCGGCCGCCGTCCGGGCGATGCAGCGGGAGGAGGTGTACCTGACGTTCGTCGTCCCGCCGGACCTCACGGACGCCGACGCCGAGGCGACGGTCACCGTCGTCACCGACCGGACGAACGCGCCGCTGTCGGACCCGGCGTCGCTGACGCTCGGGCTGCTGGAGTCGCGGTTCGACGACGCCTTCCCGGCGACGGTCACGCTCGAGCGGGAGGCCGTCGGCACCGAGCGGACGCTGTCGGAGTTCGTCCTCCCGTCGGCGCTGTTCGCGCTGGTCGCGCTGTACGCGCTGGTCTACGTCCCCTACCAGGTCCGGGAGGAGCGCCGCGTGATGGACCGGCTCCGGACGGAGACCAGACTGGAGTCCGTCGTCGCCGTCAAGCTGCTGTTCTACGGACTTCTCGTCGTCGTGCCGGCGGGCGTGGCGTCGGCCGCGGCGCGGTACTACGGCTACGGCTTCGACGCCCTCGGCGTCGAGACGCTCGCCGTGCTCGGGCTCTCGTTTCTCTACATGGCGGCCGCGGGGCTGGCCGTCCTGTTCGCCCTGCGGCTCCGGCAGGCGGCGGTGTTCGTCAACCTCGGGCTGGCGGTCGGCGCCCTGGCGCTGTCGGGGCTGGTCTACCCCGTCGGCTTCTACTCGGCGCTGCGGCTGACCATCGCGCGGGCGCTGCCGACCCACCACTCGCTGGTGGCGCTGCGGGGGACGATGCTCCGGGACGGGTCGCTGTCGTTCTACGGCGACGACGTGACGTGGCTCGTCGCCGCCGCCGGGGTCGCACTGGTCCTGCTCGGAGCGGGAATCCGACGCTACGAGCGGGGTGGTGTCAGTGAGTGACGGCTTCGCGGTCGAGGCGGCCTCGAAGCGGTACGGCGCGGTGACGGCGCTGTCGGAGGTGTCGGTGGCCGTCGCCCCCGGCCGGTTCCACGGCCTCGTCGGCCCGAACGGCTCGGGGAAGACGACGCTGTTCCACCTCCTGTCGGGGCTGGCCCGGCCGACGGACGGCCGGATCGACCGCCCCGACGCGGCGGTCGGCGTCGGCTTCCAGCGGCCGCGGTTCTACCCCGACCTCACCGTCCGGGAGAACCTCTCGGTGTTCCGGTCGTTCGCCGCCGACCCGCCGCCGGTGGAGTGGACCGACCGGCTGCTCGAGGAGTTGCGGCTCGACCCCGCCGCCGGCCGGACCGCCGGCGACCTCTCGGGCGGCTTCCGGACGAAGCTCGACCTCGCGTTGGCGATGGTCAAGCGGCCGCGGTACCTGCTGCTCGACGAGCCGCTGACCGACGTCGACGACCTCTCCCGGCGGCGCATCGTCTCCTTTCTCGCCGACTACCCCGGCGAGGAGCGGTCCGTCGTCGTCTCGACGCACAACGTCGAGGCCTTCGCCGACGCCGTCGACCGGCTGACGGTGCTGGTCGACGGGACGGTCGCCTTCGACGGCCCCGTCGACGACCCCGTCGCCCGCTACCGGGCGGCGCTCGACTAGTCGCGGCGGCGGTGCATGCCGTCGGCGGTCCACTCGATGACGGCGTCGTCGTGCTGGTTGTAGCCGGTCAGCTTCGTGCGGACGTGGCCCATCTCCGGGCGGCTCTCCGAGGGTCGCTTGTCGAGCACCGTCACCTCGACGCGGAGCGTGTCGCCGGGGTGGACCGGCTCCAGCCACCGCAGCTCCTCGACGCCGCTCGCGCCCATCGACGTCTCGGGGTCGAGGAAGCCCTCGACCAGCAGCCGCATGCACGCCGAGGCGGTGTGCCAGCCCGACGCCGCCAGCGAGCCGAAGATGGACTCCTCGGCGGCCCCCTCGTCGAGGTGGAACGGCTGGGGGTCGTACCGCTCGGCGAAGGATTTGATCTCCTCGCGGTCGAACTCGTGGCGGCCGTCGAGCTCGTAGGTCTCGCCGACCTCGATGTCCTCGAAGTAGCGTGCCATGCCGGTCGGTGGCGGCGGGCGGACAAAAAGCCGGCCCCCGTCGGGCGGTTCCGGCACGGCTTTTATGCTCGGCGGCCCCGTACCGACTTCCCGTGAGCACCCGCACGAGCGCCCTCGACTCGCTCATCTTCGGGATCGACGTCCAGAGCGGCGACGTCAGGGGCGACGCGCCGTCGTACGCCCTCGTGGCGACCGACGGCGAGACGATGGAGCGCGACGTCGTCAGCCGGCGGAAGCTGCGGCGGCGCATCCGGTCGGAGGAGCCGGCCATCGTCGCCACCGACAACACGTACGAACTCGCCGAGGACAAGGGTGCGCTCGTCTCCTTCCTCCGGGAGCTGCCGAGCGGGACGAAGCTGGTGCAGGTGACCGGCGACGAGCGGCCGGAGCCGCTGTCGCGGGTCGCCGCCCGACACGGCGTTCCGTACGGGAAGCCGCCGATGAAGGAGGCGGAGGCCGCCGCCCGGCTGGCGGCCCGCAACGTCGGCTACGAGGTGTCGGCGTTCACCGACACGACGGAGGTGAAGGTCGCCCGCGGCCGCTCGACCGGCGGCGGGGGCGGCTGGAGCGAGGACCGCTACACCCGCCGCATCCACGGCTCCGTCAAGCGAGCCGCCCGCGAGGTGGAGTCGGACCTGGAGGACGCCGCCCTCGACTTCGAGCGGGACGTCACCGAGAAGTACGGCGGCTTCTCGCAGGCGCTGTTCGAGGTCGAGGCGACGCCCGCGGAGCTGCCGGTCTCCGAGCGCCGGTCCGGCGACGTCCGCGTCGAGATCGAGCGCGAGCGGCGGGACGGCATCGAGTACCGCCCGCTCGCCACGCGGCGGGACCACGTCGTCGTCGGCATCGACCCCGGGACGACGACCGCCGTCGCCCTGCTGGACCTCGACGGCTCGACGCTGGACGTCTACTCGACGCGGACCGACGACACCGCGGCGGTCATCGAGTGGATCATCGAGCACGGCCGGCCGGTGATGGTGGCGGCCGACGTCGAGCCGATGCCGGAGACCGTCGAGAAGATCCGCCGGAGCTTCGACGCCGCCGGCTGGGCGCCGGAGCACGACCTGCCGGTCGACGAGAAGCTCCACCGCACCCGCGAGGAGGCCTACGACAACGACCACGAGCGGGACGCGCTGGCGGCGGCGCTGTTCGCCTTCGACGACCACGCCGACCAGTTCGAGCGGATCGCCGCCCGGACGCCGCCGCGGCTGGACCGCGGGGAGGTCATCGCCCGCGTCGTCGGCAGCGACGACAGCGTCGAGGCCGTCGTCGACGAGCTGACCGACGACGAGGACGACGACGCGGAGACGACCGAGCACGACCCCCGGGAGCTGACCGCCGAGGAGAAGAAGATCAAACGGCTGGAGGCCCGCATCGGCCGGCTGGAGGACCACGTCGACGACCTGGAGGCGACCGTCGAGCGGAAGGACGACCGGGTCGAGGAGCTGGAGGCGGAGCTGTCGGAGGCCCGCCGCGAGGAGCGCCGGGAGGCCCGCGAGCGCCGGGAGGTGACCCGCCTCGAACGCGAAAACGAGCGGCTCAAGCGCGAACTCGCCGAGGCCGAGGCGGAAAACGAGGAACTCGACGCGAAGCTCGAGCGGCTGAAGGAGCTGTGGAAGCTCGACCACTCCAACTTCGCGGACGTCGCCGACGAGCGGACCGACCTCGTGCCGGTGAAGCCGGTCGAGCAGTTCACCACCGACGCCATCGAGGTCGCCGAGGCCGACTACGGCATCGCCGCCGGCGACGTCGTCTACCTCCGGGACGCAAGCGGCGCCGGACGGTCGACCGCGCGGCTGCTGGCGAGCAAGGAGCCCAGGGTCGTCCTCCGGGACGGCGGGCTCTCCGAGCAGGCCGACCGGGTGCTGTTCGACGAGGAGGTGCCGGTCGGCCCCGCCGACGACGTCGCCATCCGGGAGGTCGACGAGCTGGCCGTCGCCAAGGAAAGCGACGTCGAGGCCGTCGTCGACGACTGGCAGCGGCGGGCCGAGGAGCGCCGCCGCGAGCAGAAGGCCGAGGAGCTGGACCAGCTCATCAGCGAACACCGCGCCCGGGACCCCAACGGCTGATCGACCGAAGCGTTTTTTATTTCGGCCGAAGCGGCCGCGAATATGCTGCCCCTCCAGTTCGGCATCCCCGGCGGTCCGGAACTGCTGATAATCCTCCTCATCTTCCTCGTCGGCTCGGTCGTCGCGTTCGCGCTGGCGTACTACGTCTACACCGACGCCGAGAAGCGCGGCGAGGACAACGGCGCGCTGTGGGCGCTGGCGGCCGGTCTCGCCTCGCTCGTGGCGTCCCCGCTCGGCGGGCTGGTGGTGCTGTTCGTCTACGTCCTCCAGCGCGACTAGAACAGGTCGTCGTACTCCATGCCCATCGACTCGAGGAACGACCCCACGAGGCCGTGGCCGACGAGGGCGTAGCCGACCACCAGCGCCAGGGCGCCGACGGCGGCCCGGCGGTTCTCCCGTGCGAGGATGACGAAGCCGACCGCAAGCGCCACGAGGCCGGCTATCCCGGTGTCTCCGAGCGTCTTCCTGGCGACTTCGGCGTCCATACACACGAAGCGTCGGCCGAGAAATAAAAAGGAACGTATTCGTTTCGGGGCGGTGAGGCTCGCTGTCCTCCGAGAGCATCCGCGAGCGACCGGAGGGAGCGAGCGGTTCGCGGCGCGAGCGAAGCGAGCGCCGTAGCGCCGACCGACTAACGCGGCCCGGAGGGCCGCGGCTGGAGGGAGTCGCTATTTTTCATCGAAGTTTTTGTCGGCGCGCCCGCGGCGCGCCGTGCAAAAAGTTCGTGGTTCTAGAACTCGTCGCAGACCGGGATGCCGACGGTGTCGAAGTCGTCCATCGAGGCGATGACCTCGGGGACGTCGTCGAGGGAGACGGTCTCGGAGACGATCTTGCCGGGGTCGATCTTGCCCCGCTCCATCATCGAGAATATCTCCTCGTACTCGTGGGGCGGCATGCCGAAGGAGCCGACGAACTCCCGCTCGTCCATGACGATGGTGTCGACGGGCAGCGACACCTCGCCTTCCTCCTCGCTGGTGGTGAGGCCGATCTGGAGGTTCTGGCCGCCCTTGCCCAGCGAGTTGACGGAGTTGCGGCAGGTCTCGGCGACGCCCAGCGCGTCGACGCTGACCTCGGCGCCGCGGCTCGACGGCGTGTGGCCCTTCACCGCCTGGGGGACGTCCTGGACCTCGGTGGCGTCGACCGTCTCGTCGGCGCCCAGTTCCTCGGCCTTCTCGAGTTTCTCCGCCTGGATGTCGACGGCGATGACGTTCGCGCCGAGGGCGTCTGCGACGTGGACCGCCGACAGCCCGACGCCGCCGCAGCCGTGGACGGCCACCCAGTCGCCGGGCGTGACGTCGACCCGGTGGACGAGCCCGTGGAAGGCGGTCGCGAACCGACAGCCCAGGCCGGCGACGTCGACAGGGTCGACGCTGTCGGGGAGCTTGATGACGTTGTGGTCGGCGTTGCGGACGGGGAACTCCTCGGCGAAGGCGCCGGGCTGGAAGGAGACGAACCCCAGCGGGACGACGCGCTCGCAGATGTTGGCCCGGCCGTCCTTGCAGTAGCGGCAGGTGCCGTCGCTGAGGTTGAACGGGACGCAGACGCGGTCGCCGACGCTGAGGTTCTCCACATCGGGGCCGACCTCCTTCACCGTGCCGACGGGTTCGTGGCCGAAGATGAGGCCCGGCGTCGGCATGACACCGACCCAGTCCCAGTCGCCCTGCCAGGCGTGCCAGTCCGACCGGCAGATACCGCAGGCCTCCGTCTCGACGACGATGCCGTCCGGGTCCGGCTCCGGGCGGTCGACCTCCTCTACCTCCATCCGCTCGCGCGGCTCCTGGAAGACGACGGCGCGCATCGTCTCCGACTCCTGTTCCGTGTCGGCGGTGCTCATGACGCGCGTACACTGCCTTTCCATCGATTTAACTGTTGTCACCGTACTTGAACCGGCCGCGGTTGGCAGGCGCCGCGGTTATGTCGAGATTCGCCGTCGGGGGCAAAATACGGCAACAATTGTCGAATTCGGCCCGAACCGGGGCCGTCGGCCGGCCGGGGCGCGGGCGGGACGCGACCGCCCTCGCCGCGTCGAGCGGCCGCCAGCGGCCTGCACAGCACTTAACCACCTCCCTTTCCAACCGTGGAACATGAGCGACGACGAGGGGCGAACGAACCTCCGGATGCCGGACGACGACGAGGTGTTCGCCGTCGTCACCAACATGCTGGGCGCCAACCGGGTGAGCGTACGCTGCATGGACGGCCAGGAGCGCACCGCCCGCATCCCGGGGCGGATGCAGAAGCGCATCTGGATCCGCGAGGACGACGTCGTGCTGGTCGAGCCGTGGGACTGGCAGGACGAGAAGGCGGACGTGGTGTGGCGCTACGAGAAGCAGGAGGCCGACCAGCTCCGCGAGGAAGGCCACATCCGGAGCAGCGTCTGAGCCCGACCCGACCGGTGACGCTTTCAGTCGCCGCCGCGTAGCCGCTCCGATGACCGAGGAGTACGGCCTGCTCGAGGTCGAGGACGACGCGGAGGCGGGCGACGAGTGGGAGGAGCTCGACGTCACCGACACCGAGGCCGACCGCATCGCCCGCCGGCAGGACCGGGAGTTCCTCGAGTTCCGCAAGCGCATCGAGAACACCGAGCAGTTCAAGGTGACGGCGTCGGTGTTCGACGACGCGACGCTGGGGGCGCTGTACAAGCTCGTCCAGGACGGCCACGTCGACGCCTTCGGCGGCCCCATCTCGACCGGCAAGGAGGCCAACGTCTACACCGCTCTGTGCGGCGAGACCGAGGTGGCCGTCAAGATCTACCGCATCAACGCCTCCGACTTCCGGGACATGCGCGAATACCTCGACGGCGACCCCCGGTTCGAGGGCATCGGCGCCGACAAGAAGAAGGTCGTCACCGCCTGGGTCCGCAAGGAGGCGTCGAACCTCGAGCGGGCCCGACGGGCCGGCGTCCGGACGCCCCGGCCCATCGCCGTCGAGCGGAACGTCCTCGTGATGGAGTATCTCGGCACCGACGCGGGCCGTGCCAGGCGGCTCAGCGAGGTCGACGTCGAGAACCCCGACACCGCCTACGAGGTGGTCCGGGAGTACCTCCGGCGGCTGTACGACGCCGGCCTCGTCCACGGGGACCTCTCGGAGTACAACGTCGTCTTCCACGAGGGCCAATTGTACGTCATCGACCTCGGGCAGGCGGTGACGGTCCACCACCCCAACGCCGGCGAGTTCCTCGAGCGGGACTGCCGCAACGTCGCGAAGTTCTTCGCCCGACAGGGCGCCGACGCGGCGCCGGACGACCTGCTGTCGTACGTCCGGGCGCACGCCCCGCCCGACGACGACGTCGACACCGACCCCGGCAGCGACGCCGACGCGGTGCCGGACGGCGCCTCGAGCTTCGCCGAGGAGTGATCCCGCCGCCCCGGAGCCTGCCCTCGCCGGCCGTCCGGCGGCCGCCGGACCGCACGAGGACCGGTCACTCGCGGGCGTGCTGCCGGAGCGTCTCCATCGACACCGTATCCAGCACCGCCTCGTTGGTCGCCTCCAGGACCACCGGCGGGACGGTCGACTCCGGCGCCGCCCCGTCCTCGACGGCCTCCAGCGCCTCCACCCACCGCGGGACGCAGAGACACCACCGGTCGCCGGGGTCGAGCCCGGGGAAGTTCAGCTCCGGCCGCGGCGTCGCGAGGTCGTTGCCGCGTTCCTTCCCGAAGTCGAGGAACGCCTCGGTCACCACGGCACAGAGCTCGTGGCGGCCGGGGTCGCGCTCGTGACACGAACAGCGGCCGTCCCGCTCGAAGCCGGTCATCGGGTCGGTGCTGCACGGCTGCAGGGGGTCGCCGAGGACGTTCCGCTGGGCCATGTCGATTAAAGCGGTGGCAGACGGAAAAGTCCCCGACGACCGGCCGCACGGGGCGTCCGGTCCCGACCGCGTCGCGGCCGGGGGCCGTCCTCTGCCGTCGGGGTCGGTCCGGCCCGGTGCCGGAGGCCCGGCGCGGCCCCGCCTCCGGGCGGCGGGAGGGCCTACCGACTCCGCAGGTACCCCCACGCCGCGAACGCGAGCGTCACCGTGACGAGCAGCGTCTCCCAGGGCAGGTCGATTCCGGTGCGGTTGTCGATCCACCACCCGACCGCGCCGCCGACGGCTCCGGCCGCCACGGCGCCGAGCGCGGTGACCGCGATCCGGTCGACGGGGTCGAGCTCCATACCCCGGCCCGGACGGCGAGACAACGTATATCTGATTCCGTCGGCGCGACGCCGTCGTCCGCTCGCACGGGTCGGCGCCGCCCGAGCCTTCTTTTCCGAGGGCCGTCAAGCCCCGCACATGAACGTCGGCGTCATCTCCGACACCCACGACAACGTCCCGGCGGTCGAGGCAGCGATGGACCGCTTCGAGGCGGCCGGCGTCGACGCGGTCGTCCACTGCGGGGACTTCGTCGCGCCGCCGGTGATCCCGCACCTCGACCGCGAGGGCATCCCGGTCCACGCGGTCCGGGGCAACAACGACGGCGAGCGGGAGGGCCTCGCCTCGGCCTTCGAGGCGCTCGACGGCGGCCGGCTCCACGGCCGGTTCGCCGAACTGACGTTCGACGGGCTCGAGTTCGCCGTCGTTCACGGCGAACAGCGGCCGGTCATCGAGGCGCTGGCGGCCGCCGACTACGACTACGTCTGTCACGGCCACTGGCACGTCCACGAACGGCGGGCGGTCGACGGGACGACCGTGCTCAACCCGGGGGCGCACTTCCCGACGGTGGCCGACGAGCACCGGACCGTGGCGGTCGTCGACACCGACGCCGACGCCGGCGACGCCGTCGCGTTCCACGGCGTCGAGGCGTCGGTATGAGCGTCACCGTCCGGGCGGCGACGGCCGACGACCTCGAGGCGGTCGCGGCGGTGGCCCGCGACGCCTGGTACGCCGCCTACGGCGGCTTCCTCGACCCCGAGACGGTCGAGGCCGGGCTGGCGCGGAACTACGACGAGGCGGTGCTTGCGGCGGCCGTCGACCACGACGACGTCGAGTTCCTGGTCGCGGCCGACGACGGCGAGGTGGTCGGCTTCGCCAGTGCCGAGCAGACGTGGGCCGACGAGGTCGAGCTCCACACCCTCTACGTCCACCCGGACCGGTGGGGCGAGGGAATCGGGTCGGCGCTGCTCGACCGCGCGGAGACGTGGGCCCGCGAGCAGGGCGTCGACCGCATCGCCTGCGGCGTCTTCGCGGACAACGCCGTCGGCGTCGGCTTCTTCGAGCGGCGGGGGTTCCGTCGCGGCGCCGAGACGCGGGTCGAACTCGCCGGCGAGTACCACCCCGAACGCGAGTTCGAGCACGAACTGTAGGGGCGTGTCGTCGTCGCTATCGGCGAACAGTTAAAAGGCCGTACACCCAATCGAGCATATGAAACACGTCACCGTCCCCGACGACCGCATCGGCGTTCTCATCGGCGAGGGGGGTGAGACCATGCGCGAGATCGAGTCCCGCGCGGAGGTCCGGCTGGACATCGACTCCGAGACGGGGTCGGTGCGGATCGAGACCGTCGGCGACCCGATTCGTGGGCTGAAGGGCCCCGACGTCGTCAAGGCCATCGGCCGCGGGTTCTCGCCGGAGGCGGCGATGCGGCTGCTCGACGACGAGATGCAGCTGTTCGAGATCGTCGACATCGAGGCGGCCACCCGCAACAAGAACGACCTCCGGCGGCAGAAGGGGCGGCTCATCGGCGAGGACGGCCGGACCCGGGAGCTGATGGAGGAGCTCAGCGGCGCCGACGTCGTGGTCTACGGGACGACGCTGGGCATCATCGGTACGCCCGAGCAGGTCGACGCCGTCCGCAGCGCCGCCGAGATGATCCTCGACGGCGCGCCGCACGGCGCCGTCTACTCGTTCCTGGAGCGGCGGCACGACGAGATGCGGTCCAACGACATCGAGTACCACCAGTTCACCGGCTGACGGCTCAGAACGGGGCGTCGGCGTCGGTGTCGGTGCCGCCGTCGGCGGCCGTCTCCGGCGCGTTCAGCGTCTCCGCGAGCTCGCCGCGTTCCTCCAGCTCCGCGAGGATGTCGCTGCCGCCGACGAACTCGCCGTCGACGAACGCCTGCGGGATGGTCTCCCAGCCGCTGTGGGCCTCCAGCTCCTCGCGGAAGGCCTCGAGGTTCTGGAGGGCGTCGACCACCTCGAAGTCCTCGCGGTACTGCTTGACGAGCCCGAGCGCGCGCTCGGAGTAGCCGCACTGCGGCATCAGCTCGTCGCCCTTCATGAACAGGGCGATCTCGTTGCCGGCAATGGCCGACTCGACGCGGTCGGCCACCTCTTCGGTGTCGAGTTCGGGTTCGTTGGGGTCGAAGGTCATCACCCTCGTTTCGGCGAGCAGCGGCATATGCGTGTCGGCGGGCGGCGACCGCTGCCGCCGCGGACGAACCGCCCGTCGGAGCGAGCGGCGAACGCTCGTATAAATAGCTTACGTGCGAGCGGTTCGCAGGGACGTTCGGGTCTCTTCCGGGGGTTTCGCTCCGGCGCTTCAGGAAGTTTTATATAGAACCACAGACAATCATTCGAACGACCATGGCACAACAACAGATGGGTAACCAGCCCCTCATCGTTCTTTCCGAGGAGAGCCAGCGGACGTCCGGCCGCGACGCGCAGTCGATGAACATCACCGCCGGGAAGGCGGTCGCCGAGTCCGTACGGACGACGCTCGGGCCGAAAGGGATGGACAAGATGCTCGTCGACTCGACGGGCAACGTCGTCGTCACGAACGACGGCGTCACCATCCTCGGCGAGATGGACATCGAGCACCCGGCGGCCAACATGATCGTCGAGGTCGCCGAGAC
>JAHENN010000107.1 GCA_018609665.1 Haloarculaceae archaeon
AACGGGTGGCCCCTGTCGGCGAGGTCGCGCCGGACGGCGTCGGTGTTGACGAGGTTGCCGTTGTGGCTCAGCCCCAGCGAGCCGGACTTGAACGACACCGAGAAGGGCTGTGCACAGCAGGAGTCGACGCTGCCGGCGGTCGGATACCGGACGTGGCCGATTCCGTTGGAGCCGTTCAGTGCCTCCACGTCGCCGGCGTCGAAGGCGTCGCCGACCAGCCCCATCTCCACGTGGCTGTGCTGCTGGAAGCCGTCGTGGGTGACGATGCCCGCCGACTCCTGGCCGCGGTGCTGGAGCGCGTACAGCGAGTAGTACAACGGTCGTGCCGCCCCTCGACCGTCGAGCGAAACGCCGACGACGCCGCACTTCTCCGTCGGCCCCTCCGGATGCCGCCCATCTGGCATGTCTCACCGTCCGTCGCGCAGGGGTAAAAATTCCCTCCATCGTGCGTGTTGTTCGGCCGTCCGCGCCCTCGTATATGCACGTTCGTGCACACCAAACGGCACGGTTACCGCACCGGACGACGTAGCTACCGCCGGCCGGCGGGTCGAGTGCGAGAAGACGACGCGGTCACTCGTTCTGCTTGGACTGCCACTCGTAGTCGCGCCGCTTCGCGGTCTTGCCGAAGCCGCAGGAGGCACACACCTTCTTGCGGGAGTGGTAGGACTTCTCGCCGCAGCGCCGACACCGCACGTGGGTCGTCTTGTTCTTCTTGCCCTGGCTGGGCGTCCCGGATCCGGTCATGGCTGTATCGTGACGACGTTATCGCCGCGGATAATCGTTACGTTGTCACCTTCCTCGAGGACGAGGTTCATGTGCTGGTCGTAGCCGGCGAGGACGCCGTCGTACATCTCGCCGCCCTTCAGGGTGACGTTCACCTCGGAACCGAGCGTCTCCTCGAGAACGTCGAGAGGCCGGTCTGTCATATGGACTGCCGCACACGCCGACGGCATAAACGCACCGGCCTGCGCCGCGGCCGCCACGACCGCCGTGGCTGGCGCCCGGATTGAAGTACGGTAGACGCGAACCCGCGGCATGGTCGAACTGACACTGCTGGAGGTACACGTCGACGTCGACGACTCGGAGTTCACCGCGGCCGCCGACGGCTACGGGTCCGGCGAGAAGGACGTCGAGGCCGGCGGCGTTCCGCCCGACGGCACGGACGACGGCGGCAGCGGGCGGGCCGCCAGGGTCGTCGTCGGCCTCGTCTTCGCCGTCATGGTTGCCTACGCCGCCCGGCGGCAGTTCGGCGACGGGGGCGGCGGCGACGGCGACGACGACGGCGGCGGCGGGTGACCGCCGGAACGCATTTGTCCCGCGCCAGGTTAGCGACGGCATGAACCTCTATCGTGCCGTCCGTGCCGTCACCGACTCCGGCGGCGACGGCCCGGTCGACTGGACCGCCGTGGGCACCGCCGCCAGGGCGGCGACCTCGCCGGGCGACCTAACGCTGTCGGCCGCCGAGCGGCAGGGGTACGCCGACGACGTCGGCGACGCCCGCGAGGCGGTCCGGACCGCCGCCGGCGTCGAGTTCGACCTCCCGGACAGCGTCGAGGTCCAGAACCGCCACCACTGGGTCGACGCCAACGTCGCGACGTTCCGGCGGGTGCTGTCGCCGCTGGCCGACCGGACCGACCTGACGCCGGCGCTGGCCCGGTCGGCCAACACCGCCTCGATGGCCGTCACGCTCGGCTTCCTCGCCAACAACGTCCTCGGGCAGTACGACCCGGTGCTGCTGGGCGACGGCGACCACGAGCTCTACTTCGTCCACCCGAACATCGAGGCGGCGGCGACGACGCTGGATGTCGACCGCGACCGGTTCCGCCGGTGGATCACCTTCCACGAGGTCGCCCACGCCGCCGAGTTCGGCGCGGCGCCGTGGCTCTCCGAGCGGCTCGAGCGCGGCGTCGAGTCGGCCGTCTCGGAGCTGGCCGACGGCGGCCTCGACCGCGAGGCGATGGGCGAGCTGGACGTCACGATGACCGCCGTCGAGGGGTACGCGGAGCTGGTGATGGACCGGGCCTTCGACCGCGAGTACGCCGACCTCCGGGAGAAGCTGGAGGCCCGCCGGAGCGGCGGTGGCCCGGTGTCGGTGCTGCTGCGGCGGCTGCTCGGCATCGGCCGGAAGCGCCGCCAGTACGAGCGCGGGAAGGCGTTCTTCGAGTCGGTCGCCGAGGCCCGCGGCGTCGCCGCGGCCGCCGCCGTCTGGGACCGCCCGGAGAACCTGCCGACCGACGAGGAGCTCAACGACCCCGAACTGTGGCTCTCGCGGGTCGACTGAGCCGCCGAAAGGCTAAGTACCAGGGCGACGTACCCATTCGGCGCATGGACGACCTCCTCTGGCTGGGCGCCGCGGCGGGGCTGTTCGTGCTGCTGCACGTGGCGGTCGCCGCCTACCTCTACCGGTCGGCCGCCGCCGACGGGCCGGACCGCGCGGGGGAGTACATTCCCGCGGAGGTCGACGAGCGGTCGGCGGACCCCGCCGACGAACGGGTTCGGTGTCCGACCTGCGGGGCGCCGAACGACCCGAGCTACCAGTTCTGCCGGCGCTGCGTCGCCGACCTCTCGGCCGGGGGCGCCTCGTCGGCGGCCGCCGACGGCGGCGAGCGGCTCGGCAGCTGACCGGCCTCAGGCCGGCTCGAACCGCGGCACCGCGTAGCCCTGCTCGTCCTCGACGTACCCGGAGAGCGTCACCTCGTCGCCGATGGAAGGGCCGCCCCCCAGCCGGCCGAGTATCCGGGCGTCGCCCACTTCGACGATGCCGACCCGGTAGCCGCGCTCCTCGATGCCCTCCGGCGGCACGTTCACCGTGGTCTCGGTGTAGACGACGCCCTCCGTCGGGAGCTCGACCGTCTCCAGGGCCCGGGACCCGCAGTCGGGACAGGCGGCCTTCGGCGTGCCCTGGGTGGTCCCGCAGTCGTCGCAGGTCCGGCCGAGCAGCCGGCCGTCCCGGAGCGCCTCGCTCCAGCCGGCGTGGGCGAGTCCGTCGCTCATCGGCGGACCTCCATGACGCTGACGACGGTGGTGGCGGCGTCGCCGCCGAGGTTGTGCGCGACGGCGCGCTCCGGCTCCGGCAGCTGCCGGGCGCCGGCCTCGCCGCGCAGCTGCTCGACGAGTTCGACGATCTGTGCGGTGCCGGTCGCGCCGATGGGGTGGCCCTTGGCCTTCAGCCCGCCCGAGGGGTTGATGGGGACGTCGCCGTCGCGGGCGGTCCGGCCCGCCGCCGCGGCGGGGCCGCCCTCGCCGTCCGCGACGAGCCCCAGCGCCTCGCTGGCCAGCACCTCCGCGCCGGTGAAGCAGTCGTGGACCTCCGCGAAGTCCACCTCGTCGGCCGAGGTGCCGGCCTGCCCGTAGGCCTCGCCCGCGGCGTCGCGAGCCGCCTGCGTCACGTGCGGTGTCGCCTTGTCCGCGATGGGGACGACGTCCGTGGCGTGGCCGACGCCGGTGACGTCCACCGGCGCGTCGTAGGAGTCGGCCGCCTCGTCGTTGACCACGACGACGGCGCTGGCGCCGTCGGAGAACGGACAGCAGTCCATCAGCCGGAACGGGTCGGCGACGACCGGTCCCTCCAGGGCCTCCTCGACGGTGGTCTCCTTGCCGAAGTGCGCCCGCGGGTTCAGCGCGCCGTGGCCGTGGTTCTTGACGGCGACGTGGGCGAGCTGCTCCTCCGTCGTCCCGTGTTCGTGCATGTGCCGCTTCGTCAGCAGGGCGAAGACGCCGGGGAAGGTCAGGCCGG
>JAHENN010000108.1 GCA_018609665.1 Haloarculaceae archaeon
GAGTTGGCACCCGATCCCAGTGCTTCCGGAACCTGGAGGTAGGGCACCTCGTCCTCGGCACCGGGCTTGTCGCCACAGTCGATCAGCAGGCGCGTCTCGGGCGTCGAGAGGATGAACGAGGCGCGGCCGACCTCGCGACAGCAGCCGAGCGTGGTGATCCGGACCCACTGCTCCTCGGAGAGCCGCTGGCGGTGGATCTGCCGGCCCACCCGTTCGAGGATCTCCCGGCGCTCGTCGCGCTCCTGTTTCAGGAAGTTGCGGACGTTCGAGACGGTCGAGGACGCGATGGGCGGCGTGCGGACGACCTCCGGCGTCCAGCCGACGCGCTGGGTGATCTCCCGGAGCGTCGAGCCGTGACGGCCGATGACCATCCCCGGCTTCTGGGCCTCGATGACCACCTCGCCGGTGTCGGCGTGGAAGTCGAGGTCGGTGACGCCGGCCTCCTCGGGGACGATTTCGCGGACCTGCTCGCGGGCGTCCCGGGGCCGGGAGAGCACCTCGGGGTCCGGGCGGACGGTGATGCGCTTCCGGAGCTGTGAGGCCAGCCGACGGATGAGGTCGCCGTCGCCGGCGAACTTCTTCGGGTCGCGGGTGTAGACGACGAGTTCCGGACCCTCGTAGGTCACGTCGGAGACGGAGACGTCGTTCGGAACCTCGCTGGCGATCGTTTCCTTGATATCCTCGAGTTGCCGCTCTACTGCGCTCATAGTATAGGCCTTTGAACGTGGGCGTTCCGAGCCGGCGGCCGCCGTCGGTACCCGCCGACCTGGTCGACGACGGCAACGACGACGAGGCGCCGGGGTCGGACGGACGGCATCGTTCGGCCGCGGGAGGCACCGGAAAACCCGCTCGTGGTCGGGGCTTATCCGTCACCCATATAAAATCCTTCGCAAAGCAGCACGCGCTCGGCCGCGGTCCCGGTCCGTGGGCCGACACCCCGTCGAGCGGGTTAATTCGACGAAAGAACCAGATGATTTTGACAATCACGGCGTCCGGCGTGCGCCGACGTTCGACGATGCTTCGAGACGCGACGTCCTGCGGAGTCTCGGCGCCGCGACCGCCGGTACCGCGGTCGTCGACGCCGAACAGCCCCGAGCGGCGCCGCCGGCCCGGCGGAAGGTTGAGGCGACGCCGGCCCGACCGCCCGGCATGGACGTCACGCCCGCCGCCGTCGCCGACGAGCGCGACCGCATCCGGGACGACGACGCCGTCGTCGCGCTGATCAACGACGTCCGGGCCCGGCTCGGCCCGGCGTTCGGCGTCGAGGTCGACCCCGTCGGCGCCGAGCGGTACCGTGAGGCGGTCGACGCCGTCTTCGCCGACGGCGACCGGGCGGTCAACGTCGCCGCGCTGTCGATGCTGCTTCGCGAACTGGACTGCGCCGGCGACTACCCCGGCTTCGTCGTCGACGAGTTCCTCGGCCGGAAGCTGGCGGCGACGGTCGCCGGCGGCCAGCCGCTGGCGCTGCTCGCGGAGGCGACGTTCCACGTCGCGGACGTTCACGTCCACGGCGACGAAGGTGACGCCGCGGGCGACGACGACCGGCTGGCCGCGCTGGCGGCCGGCTTCCAGACCCGCCTGCCCGGGTGGGAATGGACCGAAACGGCGAGCCCCTTCGCCGTCGACCCCGGCTGAGCGGCCCCGGCCGGCCGACCGCGCCGGCGGCCATCAGACGTATCCGCCCGCCCGGACCGGTCGAAGGTATGCAACGACGCCAGTACCTCGCCGCCGGCACCGCCGCCGTCGGAGCGACCCTCGCCGGCTGTACCGGCGGTGGCGGCGACGGCGACGGCTCGACCGGCACGCTCGCGACCCGGGTGACCGACCAGCCCGGCGACATCGACGACTTCGAGTCCTGCGTCGTCACCGTCACCGGGATTCGCGTGCGACCGTCCGACGACGAGGAGACGGACACGGAAACGGACGGACCCGACCCCGACGGAGACGACGAGGACGAAGGCGAGGCGTCCTACGACGTCGACGACGCCGAGGCCGACCTCGTACAGTTGCAGGACGGCGAGACGGAGCTGGTCGCCGAGCAGGAGCTCGAAACGGGCGAGTACGACTACCTGAAGCTGGCCGTCTCGGACGTCGACGCGACGCTGGCGAACGGCGACGACGCCGAGGTCGACACGCCCGGCGACGCGCCGCTGACGTTCGACGAGTCCTTCGAGGTCCGGGCCGACGCCCGGACGGTGTTCACCGCCGACTTCACGCCGGTCAAGCGGGGACAGTCGGGGAGCTACGTGCTGCAGCCGGTCGCCGACGGCGTCGAGGTCACCCACGAGGAGTGACGCGTCCGGAAACGACAGGCCCGTATCCCCGCGCGCCGAAGCGGCGGTAATGGCCACGCGTCGCGGTTCGTTTCTCGAGGGTGTCCGGGCGGTCGCGCCCGTCCTCGTCGGTATCGTCCCGTTCGGGCTGGTCGCCGGTGCCGCCGCGGTCGAGGTCGGGCTCTCGGGCGCGCAGGCGGTCGGCCTCTCGGTGGTCGTCTTCGCCGGCGCTTCCCAGCTGGCCGCCATCGAGCTGCTCGGCGCGGAGGCGCCACTGGCCGTGGTCGTGGCGACGGCGCTGGTGATCAACCTCCGGATGCTGATGTACTCGGCGTCGATCGCCCCGTATCTCCGGGGGCTGTCGACGCGGTGGCGGGCCGGGCTGGCGTACCTGTTGACCGACCAGGCGTACGCGCTGTCGGTGACGCGGTTCGGCGCCGACGGGGCGGTCCGGCGGCGCTGGTACTACCTCGGCGTCGCGGCGCCGCTGTGGGCCGTCTGGCAGCTCTGCACCGTCGCCGGCGTCGTCGTCGGCGCGCGGGTGCCCGACTCGCTGCCGCTTTCCTTCGCCGTCCCGCTGACGTTCCTGGCGCTGCTGCTGCCGGCGGTGACGGACCGCGCGGGCGCCGTCGCGGCGGTCGTCGGCGGGGCCGGCGCCACCCTCGGGGCCGACCTCCCGCTGAACCTGGGGCTCATCGCCGGCGCCGTCGCCGGCGTGGCTGCCGGCGTCGCCGTCGAGTCGGGCGGTGACCGATGACCGCCGCGACCGAGGTGTGGGCCGTCGTCGTCGCCGTCGGCGTCGGCACCTTCTGCATTCGCGTTTCGTTCATCTACCTCTTCGAGTACGTCTCGGAGGTGCCCGACGGCCTCGAGCGGGCGCTCCGGCTCGTCCCGCCGGCGGTGCTTTCGGCGCTGGTCGTCCCCGCCGTCGTCGTCGTCGACGGGTCGCCGGCGCTGTCGCTCGACAACGGACGGCTCCTCGCCGCCGCCGCCGCAGCCGTCGTCGCCTGGCGGACCGAGAACATCCTCGCCACCATCGTCGTCGGGATGGCCGTCCTCCTCGGCCTCCAGCTGGTGGTGTAACTACAGGTGGTTACACATCCGAAGAAGATAACGCAGAACAGTTACAACAGCCCCGGCCCTACAGTACGGCATGGGTTTCGCCAGGGGGAAACCACACCAGACTCTCTCGCGGGCGATGGTCAAGACGCTCGGCTACCGTCTGCTGATGGTCTGTATCACCGTCGTCGTCGCCTTCGCGGTCGTGGGGGACGCCGAGCAGGCGCTCGGCATCGGTATCGTCGCCAACCTCGTGAAGACGGGGACGTACCTCGGCTACGAGCGGCTCTGGGACCGCATCGACTGGGGGGTCTGAGGGGCGTCCGCCGCCCGCAGGCGGGACGTTCACGCCCTCCGCGCGGACGAACGCCGGACCCGCGGGAGCCGCGACGCGCCCGGGGTCGGGGCGGGGAGCGGCGCGAGGACTGGTCCGACGATACGCGGGGTTTAATACCGCGCTACGGCACGCCTCCTGTATGAGCGGCGACCAGGAACTCGGCATCACCGAGTCGAAGGAGCACAGCCCCGGCGACTGGTACGCGGAGGTCGTCCAGAAGGCCGGCCTGGCGGACTACGCGCCGATGGGCGGGTTCATCGTCACCCGGCCCCGGGGGTACGCGGTGTGGGAGCGCCTCAAGTCGCACCTCGACGGCTGGTTCAAGGACACCGGCGTCGACAACGCCTACTTCCCGATGTTCATCCCCGAGGGCTACCTCGAGCGGGAGAAGGACATCGTCGAGGGGTTCGATCCCGAGGTGGCGTGGGTGACCCACGGCGGCCACGACGAACTCGAGGAGCGGCTGGCCGTCCGGCCCACGAGCGAGTCGATCATCGCGCCGTTCATGGCCCAGTGGGTGCGCAGCTACCGGGACCTGCCGCTGCGGCTCAACCAGTGGTGTTCGGTCGTCCGGTGGGAGGCCACCGAGACGAAGCCGTTCTTCCGCACCAAGGAGTTCCTCTGGCAGGAGGGCCACACCGCCCACGCCACCGAGGCCGACGCCTGGGAGGAGACGATGACTCGTCTCGGCCAGTACGAGCGGCTCTACGAGGAGGTGATGGCCATCCCGAGCATGACCGGCCGCAAGCCGGAACACGACAAGTTCCCCGGCGCCGACACGACGACGACCATCGAGGCGCTGATGCCCGACGGCAATTCCGTGCAGGCCGGCACCTCCCACTACCTCGGCACCTCCTTCGCCGACGCCTTCGACCTCACCTACACCGACGAGGACGAGGCCGAGCGGACCGCCCACACGACGTCGTGGGGGCTGTCCTGGCGCGCGATGGGGGCGCTCATCATGACCCACTCCGACGACCAGGGGCTGGTGCTGCCGCCCGAACTGGCGCCGACGCAGGTCGTCGTCGTCCCCATCTGGCAGGCCGACACCGAGGAGGCCGTCCGGGAGTACGCCGCCGACCTCGCCGCGGAGCTGGACGAGGAGTTCCGCGTCGAACTGGACGACCGCGACGAGCGCAACCCCGGCTTCAAGTTCAACGAACACGAGCTGAACGGCGTCCCGCTGCGGGTCGAGATCGGCCCCGACGAGGTCGAGAACGGCGAGGCGACGCTCGTCCACCGACCGGACGGCGAGAGCGAGGTCGCCGACCGCGACGACATCGCCGGGTCGGTCGACGACGCCCTGGATGCGGTGTACGCCAAGCTGTACGCCGCCGCCGAGGAGAACCTCGAGAACAACGTCCGCGAGGCCCACGGCCGCGGCGAGATACTCGGCACGCTCGGCCGCCACGGCGGCTACGTGAAGACCGGCTGGTGCGGCGAGGAGGCCTGCGAGGCGGAGATCAAAGACGAGATCGCGGCCGAGATCGTCATGCTGCCGCTCGACGAGGAGGAGGAGCCAGTTCACGACACCTGCGGCGTCTGCGGCGACGACGCCGTCGAAACCGCGTACTTCGCGAAGAGCTACTGAGCCGCCGGTCCCCGGGTCCCGACCGGGCGTCGGCGGACCGGAGCCGCTCCCGACGCCCCGTCGGCGGAGCGGGTCCTGCGTTATCCGCACCTTATACATCCTTGTATGGGGTAAACCACCCGCTAGTGTTTGAGGGGAAGCCTCTTATTAGGGAAACGGCCATATGTCTGTATGACTGACCACTCAGCCGCGAGTGACGTCGGGCTCGCGGACCCGGACGACGTACGCGCCAACTGCGGGGTCGGCGTGGTGATGGACCTCGACGGCGAGCGGACGAACCGGCCGGTCGCCGACGGCCTCGAACTGCTTGCGAACCTCGAGCACCGCGGCACGACCGGCGCCGACCCGGACACCGGCGACGGCGCCGGCATCCTGCTGCAGACGCCTCACGAGTTCTTCGCCGACGAGGTCGACGACCTCCCGGCCCGCGGCGACTACGCCGTCGGTTCGATCTTCATGCCGCAGGACCGCGACGCCGCCGCCGGCTTGCAGGACCTCGTCGAGTCGGTGCTGGCCGACCACGGGCTGGACGTCTTCGCCTGGCGCGAGGTGCCGACCGACAACGGCTCGCTCGGCCGGACGGCGCTGGACGCCGAGCCGCTCGTCGTCCAGTGTTTCGTCCAGTCGACGTCGGCCGAGGACTTCGACCGGGCGCTGTACGTCGCCCGCCGCGATTTGGAGACGACCGTCGAGGAACGGCAGCCCGACGGCCACGGCCGCTTCTACGTCTGCTCGCTGGACCGCGACACCGTCGTCTACAAGGGCCTGCTCACCGCCGAGCAGCTGCCGGAGTACTACCCCGAGCTGACCGACGAGCGGCTGCGGTCGACGTTCGCGATGGTCCACGCCCGCTTCTCGACGAACACCCTCGGCGCGTGGCACCTCGCCCACCCCTACCGCAACATCATCCACAACGGCGAGTTCAACACCATCCAGGGCAACATCAACTGGATGCGGGCCCGCGAGAC
>JAHENN010000109.1 GCA_018609665.1 Haloarculaceae archaeon
CCCGCCGCTCCCAGCGCGGCCCGGCCCGCCGGTAGAGCGCGAGGCCGACGCCGCCGGCCAGCGACGCGTAGCCGACGCTGCCGACCGCGAGCCCCGTCGGCCACAGCTCGAAGACGATGGCCGCGACCACCAGCGGGATGAGGACGACCATCATCGCCAGGGTGAACGCCGCGAAGACGGGCGTGTCGAACAGCAGCTCCGTCGGCTCCAGGCCGGCGACGTAGGCGGTGACGCCGAAGACGTACAGCGACAGCGGGGCGAAGACGGCGACGCCGACCAGCATCGTCCCGGTGCCGAAGACGACCCCGCCGAGCGCGAGGAAGGCAAGCCCCGAGGGCAGCGCCAGCAGACAGAAGCCGAGCAGCTTCGCCCGGAACACCGCCGACAGCTCCACCGGATGCCGGAGGTAGAAGCCCGTCTCGTCGAACTGACAGAGCCAGTTGTACGTGGTGAACGACCCCAGGGCGAGGACGCTCGCGACGGTGAGGCCGGGTTCGAGCCGAATCGGGACGACGTCGGGGAGGAAGGCCAGCAGGACCGCCAGCACGGCGAAGACGAGCCCCTGGGAGAAGGCCACCTTCCAGAGGCCGCCCGACGACCGCGCGACGTCGAGCAGCGACTTCGCGAGCAGCCCCTGGCCGTCGGCGCCGCCCAGCCGGCCGCGGAGCCGGCCGAAGCGGTTCTCGGCGGTCCGGGTCGACGTCCGGCGGTCGAACCGGAACAGCGCGACCCCGACGGCGCCGAGCCCGACCGGCAGGAGGACGCTGCCGGCGACCGCCCCCGCGTCGACGCCCGACAGGAGCCCGTAGGGGGTGACCGCCAGCAGCCGGCCGCCGTCGAGCAGCAGCGCGGCGACGGTCGCGGCCGCGACGGCCGTCGAGGCGAGCCGCGAGCGGGTGTGGATTCCGACCAGCGCGACGCTGGCGGCGACGCCGACCGCGAAGACGCCGACCGTCGTGACGAACAGCAGCGGCAGCCGCGCCGCCGGCAGGCCCGCCAGCGCGACCAGCGGGACGAGCCCGACCGTCAGCGGCAGCAGGAACAGCACCGCGTAGAAGCCGACGTCCTTGAGGACGAAGGCGACCAGCAGCTTCCGCGGCTCGACCGGCAGGGCCCGCGCGGAAAACAGCAGCAACGCCGTCTCCCCGAGCAGGTCCTCGAGGGCGTCGCGGCCGACGAGCCCGACGGTGCCGACCTGCAGGCCGAGCGCGGCGACGACCAGGTGGAGACCGTCGATCAGCAGCCCGGCGTCGGCGTCCGCCAGCCCGAAGAAGGCGGCCGTCCCGGCGGCCACGCCGGCGACGAAGAGCGGGAACAGCGCGAACCGGCGGCCGCCGAAGAGGTGGCTGCGGAGCCGCCACTCCTCGACGGTCATCAGCCGCAGGAGGTGGGCCGTCGAGGTCACGACGGCTGCGTGAGCGTCG
The DNA here is from genome assembly GCA_018609665.1 of Haloarculaceae archaeon. Taxonomy (GTDB): domain Archaea; phylum Halobacteriota; class Halobacteria; order Halobacteriales; family Haloarculaceae; genus Natronomonas. Next base: position 1,425 of record JAHENN010000109.1, read on the forward strand.
CCTCCGGGACGTCCTCGTCGACGGAGGCGAAGAACCGGTCCAGCAGCGCGTCGCCGTCCATCCCGCGGGGCCGCAGCTCCTCCAGCAGCCGGCCCCGGTTGATGATGCCCACCTGTGTGCAGACCTCCGCGGCCGTCTCCACGAAGTGCGTCGACAGAAAGAGCGTGTTGCCGGCCGCCCGGTAGGTCTCGAAGAACTCCTTGACCCGCTCCTGCATGATGGGGTCGAGGTTCGTCAGCGGCTCGTCGATGAAGACGACCGGCGGCTCGTGGAGGAACGCCTGCGTGATGAGGGTCTTCTGGCGCTCGCCCTGCGAGAGGTCGGTACAGAGGGTGTCGAGCTTGTGGGCGAACTCCAGCCGCTCGGCCCACGCCTCGACCCGGTCGGCGGCCGTCGCCGGGTCGAGCCCGCGGGTCGTGGCCGCGAACTCGAAGTACTCCCGGACGGTCAGAAACGAGGGCGGCCGGCCGTTCTCCGGCAGGATGCCGACGCGGCGGCGGGCCTCGACGGGCGTCGCGACGGGGTCGACGCCGGCGACCCGCGCCTCGCCGTCGTCGGGGACCAGCTGGCCCGTCAGGACGTTGATCGTCGTGGACTTGCCCGCGCCGTTCGGCCCGAGGAACCCGTAGCACTCGCCGTCGTCGACGGCCAGCGACAGCGAATCGAGCGCGACGATGTTGCCGTACCGCTTCGACAGCGCCCGCGTCTGGATGGCCGGCATTCACCGACGCGTTCGTCCCCCAGCGGCCTATACCCTGTGGGGGTTACGCGAGGCGAGGCGCGGCGACACCGGCGGCCCGTCTCGACGGCCCGGCGTCAGTTGCCGCGCTCGGCGTCGTTCCAGGTGGTTTCGCCGCTTCCGTCGCCGTTCTCGCCGTCGTCGTCACCGTCGTCGCTCTCGCCGTCGTTTTCGTCACCGTCGTCGCCCTCGGGGTCCTCGCCGTCGCCGCCGGGGCGGCAGGGGGCCCCCTGCGGGTCGTCGGTAAACTCGCAGGTGAAGGCGACGGTGTACTGGCGGTCGCCGACGGTGACGACGACGTTGTCGCCGAACCGCGAGTAGCCGCCGGCGAGGCTGTCGTTGTTGAAGCCGCGGTAGTCGACGCTCGCGGGGCCGGCGTCGAGCCGGCCGCTCTTGTCGCAGTCGTGGTCCGTCGGTGACCCCGTACAGAGCACGCTGAAGTAGCCGCCGTCGTCGTTGACCGCGACGGAGACGTTCGAGTCGACCTTCGAGTCGCCGGCGTGGTCGGCCGCGGCGACGCCGCCGAGGGCACCGGCCGCGAGACAGAGCCCGGCGGCGACCAGCAGCGCGCGGAGCGGAAGCCGTTGCATGTGCATCCGTGGCGGCCCCGCACGCTTCGGCGTTTCCCCAGGCATGAACGGCGGTATAAGACGCCCCGGCGCCGACCGCCGCGGAAGACGTATTCCGCCGGCCCCCCGAACGTCGGCATGGCCGACTGGACCGTCGAGGACCTGCCGGACTGCGCGGGACGGACCGTCGTCGTCACCGGCGCCAACAGCGGTATCGGGCTGGCGGCGACGCGGGCGCTGGCCGGCGCCGGCGCCCACGTCGTGATGGCCTGCCGGAGCGTCGACGACGCCGAGGCCGAACGCGAGGCCATCCGCGAGGAGTACCCCGCCGCGTCGCTGACGGTCGAGGAGCTGGACCTCGCGGACCTGGAGTCGGTGCGGGCCTTCGCCGGCCGGCTCGACGACCCCGTCGACGTCCTCTGCAACAACGCCGGGGTGATGGCGATTCCGCGGCGGGAGACGGAAGACGGCTTCGAGACCCAGTTCGGCGTCAACCACCTCGGACACTTCGCGCTGACGGGACTGCTGTTCGACCGGCTGCGGGCGGCACCGAACCCCCGGGTCGTCACCCAGAGCAGCGGCGCCCACGCCGCCGGCGAGATCGACTTCGACGACCTCCACGGCGAGGACGACTACGGCAAGTGGGACGCCTACGCCCGGAGCAAGCTGGCGAACCTGCTGTTCGCCTACGAACTCGACCGGCGGTACGACGCGGTGACGAGCGTCGGCTGTCACCCCGGCTACGCGGCGACGAACCTCCAGTACCGCGGCCCGGAGGCCGAGGGGTCGCGCGTCCGGCTGGCGGTGATGAAGCTGATCAACGCCGTCGTCGCGCAGTCGGCCGAGGACGGCGCCCTGCCGATGCTGTACGCCGCGACCGCCGACGACCTCGACGGCGGCGAGTTCGTCGGCCCCGACGGCCTCCTGCAGATGCGCGGCCCGCCGGCGGAACAGCAGTCCTCGGACCGCTCCTACGACGAGGAGACGGCCGGAAGGCTGTGGCGGGTCTCCGAGGAGGCGACCGGCGTCGAGTTCCCCTAGCGTTCGACGGTCGTCGAGCGGTCGACGCGGAGCCACGCGTCGGAGTTCTCGCGGTCGTAGACGACGATACCCTCGTCGCCGAGCCGGAACTCGCCGTACCGGTCGTCGTCGCCGGCGTGCAGACGGTTCGTGTTCATGCTTCGATGCACCCGAGGGTTCTCGCGGGTGTGAATAGGCCTCACGCCGCGCTGTGCCGGCGATTTAAACCCCTTCGACCAGCCGGCGGAGCTGCTCCGGCGGCACGGCACCGCGAGCGGCGTGGTCGTCGTGGACGAACGTCGGGACGCCGGTGATGCCGAACTCCCGTGCGTCCTCGAAGGCCGCCTCCAGCCGGGCGGCGCTGTCGTCGTCGGCCAGCGTCTCGGCGACGAAGCCGTCCGGCAGGCCGGTCCCGGCGGCGACGTCGGCCAGCACGTCCGGGTCGCCGACGTCCCGCCCATCTTGCCACAGCGCCTCGAAGACGGCGCCGTGGAACGCCTCGAAGGCGTCGGGGTGCTCCTCGCGGGCCCGGAACGCGACCCGCTGGGCGTCGTAGCTGTCGACGTCCGTCCGGAGGTGCTGGGCCATCTCGACGTCGTACTCCTCGGCCAGCCGCTCGACGTTCTCCCGCGCCTCCTCGTAGTAGGCGTCGTCCTTGCCGTCGTCGACGGAGTGGTCGATGGTGCCGTCGGCGCGGCGCTTCTGCGCCCGGAGGTCGAACGGGTGCCAGTCGGTCGAGAGCGGCGCCTCGCGGTCCTCGCGGTACGACTCCAGCGACGCGTAGCCCAGATAGCAGAACGGGCAGACGTAGTCGGCGTACACCTGCACCGTCGGCGTGGCCTCGGGGTCGGTCTCGCTCATGCCGTAGCTGGGTTCCCGACGGGCAAAAGCCCGGCCCCGACGTGGCGGCCGGTCGCACTCGCGGCGAAGGGCGACCGGCGTTGCGGCCGGCTACCGGAGCCGGGCGGCGGCGACCG
>JAHENN010000110.1 GCA_018609665.1 Haloarculaceae archaeon
CGTCGACTTCCCCGACCCCGAGGGCCCGACGACGGCGACGAACTCGCCGGCGTCGACGGCGAGGTCGACGTCCTGCAGCGCGTGGACGGTCTCGCCGCCCCGCTCGTAGGTCCGGTCGACGCCGCTGAGCCGCAGCGGCGGCTCGTCGGCCGCTCGCTCGCCGACGTTTCGTTCGGCGGCGTCGACGGGTCGGGAGCGCGTCATCGTCGCAGGTAGTACAGCGGCAGGAGGACGGCCGCGCCGACCCCGAGCGTGAGGGCGACGCCGGCGCCGACCGAAAGCGGCGCCAGCCCGGCGATTCCGCCGCCGCCGTCGTCGGGCTCGGGTTCGAGCGGGACCTCGGCCCGGTCGGTGTACTGCTGGCCGTCGACCCGGTAGGTGACCTCGACCGGTACCGACGAGACGTTCTCGGTCACCCGCGCCGTCAGCTCGAAGGGAGCGAACTCGCTGCCGTCGACGGTGCCGACGAAGTAGTCCCGCCGGGGGTACGTCGGCCGGACGCCCTCGGCATCGGCGACGGCGACGACGACCCCGGTGACCGGCGCCTCGCCCGTGTTGCCGGCGTTGCCGGAGACGTTGACCCGCTCGCCGTCCCTGTCGACGTCGATGCCGGTGAGCGCGACGGCGGCGGTCGACGGCCGGTGGGCGTAGGTCGTCGTGCTCCGCCGCTCCTCGTCGTCGATGTGGTAGCTGACGGCCACGTCGAGGTCACCCCGGGGGACCCGCGCGAGGTCGACGGTGACCGTCTCGGTCTCGCCGGGGGCGACGCTGCCGACGAACCGGCGGGGGAACTGTCCGTCGCCGGCCGGCCCGACGACGGCCTCGTCGACCCCAGCGTTGCCGAAGTTGGTGACGGCGACCTCGACCTGCTCGGGGGCGGCCTGCTCCTCGTCGTCGTCCTGCTGCTGGAGGCCGCCGCCGGCGCCGCCGACGATGCCGCCGATGCCGCCGGCGCCGGCCGCGTCGACGGCGTCGTCCTGCCGGACGGGACGGACCTCGACCGCGACGTCGTCGCGGAGCGGCTCGACCTCGAGGTCGGCCCGGCTGACGGTGTACTGCCGGTCGCCGGTCGTCGTCGTGTAGCCGACCCGGACGCCGACGTCGGCGTCGTCGCCGGTCGGCGTCACCGTGAGGTTCGCCACCGCGGTCCCGCCGGCGGCGATGGCCGGCACGAACGCCCGGTCGTCGATGCTGTCGCCGCGGAGCGTGACGACCTCGACGTTCCGGACCGCGTCGACGGAGGGGTTGGCGACCGTTACCGTCACCGGCGACTCGACGCCCTCGACGAGGGTGGCGTCGATGCTGATCCCCGGCGGGGAGTCCTCGACGACGACCGTGACGGGCCGCCGAATCTCGACGAACCCGCCGTCCCCGTCGGTGCCGGTCGCCTCCAGGGTGAGGTTCTTGCGGCCGGCCGTCTCGAACTCGGCGACGAGGTCGACCGTCGTGGCGTCGCCGGGCGACAGCGCCCCCGGCGCGCCCGCCGTCGCCAGCCGGTTTCCGTCGGCGTCGTGCAGCGACACCCGGCCGAGTTCGACCGCCGAAGCCGACCCCGCCGAGAGGGCGACGTCGGCGGTGACGGTCGTCGGCTCGCCCGTCATCGGGCGGTCCGGCGCGACCGTCACGTCGTCGACGGTCAGCCGGGCGTCGGGGACGTCCTGACCGGCGGCGAGCGGCGACAGCACCGACAGACAGAGCACGAGAGTCACGAGGGCCACGAGCGTGCGGCGCACAGTACGTCGGCTACGGGACGAAAATTCATATACTTGCTGCGCGCGGCGGTCGGTGCCGGCTCCACGGTGCGGGCCGCCGGGCCGCCGTCCGGGGTCGACCGGGACCCGGCGCACGGAGGCGTGTCAGACCGTGTGGTCGGCCTCCTCGGGGTCCTCGACGACCTCCAGCCCGCGGTCGTTGATGGCGTGGGCGTCGAGGCCGACCTCCTCGAGGAAGTCCTTGTAGATGCGCTCGCAGGTCTCGGCGTCCTGCTGTTTGTCGCTGGCGTGGTCACAGAGGTCCGCGATGCCCTCCGGCACCCCGTTGGTGTGGACGATCCAGTGGTTGACGAGGTCAGACAGCCGGCGGATGGGCGAGGTGAAGTGACCGTAGATCTCGAAGTTCAGCGCGTGGTGGCCGCCGAAGGGGTCCGACATGTACTTCGCCCGCGGCATCACCTTCATTACGGCCCACTGGATCTTGTCCAGCTGCCGGCCGGGGGCCTCCTCCAGCGTCGCGTTGACGGCCTTCCGGGGGTCGTCCCACGAGCTGGCGGGGATGGAGACGCCGTCGAGGTCCTGGATCTCCTGCAGCGCCTCGTCCCACTCCTGCGGCGTCGGCTGCGGGTGGACCCGGAACATCGCCTCCACGCCCATATCCCACTGCAGCGTGTGGGTGACGGCCTTGTTGGCCTTCAGCATGCACTCCTCGATGATGGTGTGGGCGCGGTCCCGCTTCGGGTTGAGCACGAGCGAGCCGTCCTCCTTGCGCTGCTCGTGGAGCTTCTCGGCGAGTTCGTACGCGAGGTTGTTCTCCTCGTGCAGCGGCGCCTCGAGGTCGTCGAGGCGCGTCTCGCAGTCGTTGTACGTCTGGCGGGCGTCGGAGTGGATGACCGACTTGTAGATGTCGATGGACTCGTGGGACAGCGTCTCGCCGTCGATGTGCATCTCGACGCTGTGGGCCAGCCGGTCCTCGTTCGGCACGAGCGAGCAGACCGTCTCCGCCAGTATCGGCGGCAGCATGTGGATGGTGTAGCCCGGCAGGTAGACGGTGTTGCCGCGCTCAAGGGCCTCCTCCCACATCGCCGTCTCCGGCGTCACGTAGTGGGTGACGTCGGCGATGTGGACCCACAGCCGGTAGCCGTCGTCGGTCTTCTCGACGGAGATGGCGTCGTCGAAGTCCTGGGCGTCTGCGGGGTCCGTCGTCCACGTGGTCAGCTCGCGGAGGTCCCGTCGCTCCTCGAGTTCGTCGTCGATGTCGCCCTCGGGGTCGGCGGCCACCCGCTCGGCCTCCTCGAGCACCTCCGGCGGGAACTCGTCGCGGATCTCGAACTCCTCGAACAGCTCCTCCCGCTTGTTTTCGAGGTGCCGGGCGAGTTCCTCGTCGACGCGGACGGGTCCCTGCCCCTCCGCGGTGCCGGCGTACGCCTGGTCGTCGCTGTTGGTCATGCAGTGGCGTTGTGCGGACGGATAGTTAGGCGTTGGGAGGCAGAGACGCAGCGTCGAGACGCCGCCGGAGCCGCCGCGCCGCTCCGTCCGCGGTCGGCGTCACTCCTGGGAGCGGCGGTCGCCTTCGGCCTCGACGAGTTCGACGTACCGCTCGAGGAACCGCTCGCGGGAGCCGGCGGTGTCGATGTCCGCCAGCAGCGCCTCGAGGTCGCCGCGCGGCTGGTGACACAGCTCCTGGTGACAGGACTTGCAGAGGTGTTCGAACTCCTTGTCCTCCCGGGTCCAGCGGTCGCCGTGTTTGTCGTACTCGCGGGCGGACGACCGCGGGACCGCCTCGCCGCACGCGATGCAGGTGACCTCGGTCCGGTCCCGACCGTTCCACATCGCCCGACGGTACGTGGAGCGGCGACTTATACCTATCTGCCGGTTCCGCCCGTCGAGTCGGGCCCCGACAGCCGCGCATCCGAACGGGTATAGGGCCGCCCGCCCTCAGCGGCGTCCATGGACCCGCGCATCCGCGAGCACGCCGAGACCGTCGTCGAGCACTCCACGGACGTCCAGCGGGGCGACAACGTCGTCGTCAGCGCGCCGAGCGTCGCCGAGGACCTCGCCGTCGCGCTCCACGAGGCCGTCGGCGACCGAGGGGCGACGCCGGTCTACCTCGCGAAGGACAGCCGTGCCTCGCGGGCGTACCTGAAGGCCGCCGACGACGACGACATCGAGACGCCGACGCACCTGCAGGCGCTGTACGAGGAAAGCGACGTCCTCCTGCGCGTGCGGGCGGAGCGGAACGCCACCGAACAGGGCGACGTCGACCCCGAGACGCAGGCGACGGCCACGACGGCCCGCCGCCCCGTCCAGGAGGTCGCGCTGTCGAAGCGGTGGTGTCTCACGCAGTTCCCCTCCCGGGCGAGCGCCCAGCTGGCCGGCATGAGCACCGGCGGCTACCGGAACTTCGTCTGGGACGCCATCAACAAAGACTGGGAGGCGGTCCGACGGCACCAGCAGCGGATGGTCGAGATTCTCGACCCCGCAAGCGAGGTGCGGATCGTCAGCGGCGACACCACCGACGTCACGATGTCCGTCGACGGGATGCACACGATCAACGACTACGGCGAGAACAACCTCCCCGGCGGCGAGGTGTTCACCGCCCCCGTCGTCGACAGCGTCGAAGGCGAGGTGCTGTTCGACAAGCCGCTGTACCACCAGGGCCGGGAGATCGCCGGCGCCCGCCTCGTCTTCGAGGACGGCGAGGTCGTCGACCACGCCGCCGACGCCCACGAGGACCTCCTGACGGAGGTGCTGAACACCGACGACGGCGCCCGACGACTCGGCGAGCTGGGCATCGGGATGAACCGCGACATCGACCGGTTCACCTACAACATGCTGTTCGACGAGAAGATGGGCGATACCGTCCACATGGCCGTCGGACGGGCCTACGAGGACACCGTCGGCGAGGGCAACGAGCAAAACGAGTCGGCCGTCCACGTCGACATGATCGTCGACATGAGCGAGGATAGCGAGATCGCCGTCGACGGCGAGAC
>JAHENN010000111.1 GCA_018609665.1 Haloarculaceae archaeon
CCCGGCTGGCGTTGGTGTCGACCGTCAGGTTGTACGTCCCGGTCACGCGGTCGTCGGCGGGGATATCGGGCAAAAACGGCAGGGAAACCCCGCCCGTCTTCGTGTTCCGGTAGCTGATGCTGTGCGGCGTCCCGGTGACGTTGTCGGTGTAGAACGACAGCTCCGAACACTCCTCGCCGTCGAAGGTGCCCTTGACGAGGTCGAGGCTCACGTTCTCGCCGGTGGTCGTACAGCGGTCGTCGGAGCCGAGGGTGCTCAGCGGGTCCAAGAGCGAGAAGTCGAACCCGCCGGGCGGCCTGACCACGACTGATGCCGCGTCCGACGCCACCGAGTCGTCCTGGAAGACGTACACCTCCCACGTCTGGCCGGCCTCGTCGACGATCTCGATGTAGAACGTCCTGCCCAAGAGGATGTCGAGGACGAGCCCGGCCGGCGCCTCCAGCAGGTCCGTCCGGTCGACGGTCATCTCGAACTCGCCGGCCCGGGTCGTGTCGTTGACCAGCGTCCACTCCCCCGGGTCGTCGACGCTCCCGCCGGCGGTGAAGTTGCGGCTCGCGTTGGTCTGCTGGATGCGGGTCCCCTCGACGGTCTCGTTCGGCTGGTAGTCGACGAACCGGCCGGTGCGCTGGTACTGCCGCTCGAGGCTGTCGGACCACACCGCCAGGCCGTCCGAGTAGCCGTTCTCCACGGCGGTGAAGTTGTCGCCGGCGACGGCGGCGTTCGACCGGTCGATGAGCTCCTGGAGGTCGTTGGCCGCGAGCTGTCGGTTCTCGACGACCCGCTCGGCCTCGCCGCTCGTCTCCCGGGTCGAGAGGTTCTCCGTGTAGATGGCGCTGTTGACCACCAGCGCCAGCCCGACGAACGACGTCGCCACGATCAGCGACGCGATGAGCAGCATCTGGCCGCGCTCGCGGCCGGTCACATCCGCCATACCGTCACCTCCACGCGGACCACGTTGTAGACGCCGGTGCCCCTGCTGTCCTCCCGGACGGCGTCGTCGAAGCTGCTGGCGCCGCCGGCCGTCGTCGACGTCCCGGGTGCCGTCAGCTCGTCGTCGTCGTAGATGGTCACCGACCGGCTGGCGCTGACGGCGTTGTCGCTCGGCTCTCCCCGGTAGACCAGCCGCGTGGCGTCCGCGCCGTCGCCCGGGTAGACGAGGACGTTCACCGCCAGCCCGCGGCCGGCGAAGGCCCGCTCGGTGATGTTGCCGAACTCGTTCGGCGGGTAGTCGTTGGTGTAGTAGGTCAGCCGCTCGGCGTCGTGGTACTCCGCCGCCGAGTCGTTCCAGAACAGCACGGCGTCCTTCAGGACGCCGGCCTCCTCGGCGGCCGTCAGCACGCCCGCCGCCGACGCGCGCTGCTGGTTCTCGATGTGCTGGTTCGAGGTGCTGGCCGACAGCGGCGTCACCGCCGTCACCTGCAGCGCGAACACCAGACTCGACACCAGCAGCACCGCCGCGATGACCGCCTCCAGCGTGTATATCTGTCCGCGCATGGTCACCACACCCGTACCTTCATCGTCGCGTCGCACGATTCGACGCCGAACGAGCAGCCCGGGATCGTGACGACCCGTCGGGCGACGACGATGGAACTGCTGTCGGAGGGCTCGTCGCCGACCGCGTACCGGACGTCGCAGCTGGTGCTGCCGTTGGCCTCGTGGACGACGCCGCCAGTCTCGTTGTGACAGACCGTCCGGAACCGCGCGTCGCCGCTGGCGTCGGGGTCGACCTGCTCGACGGTCACGTTGACCTGCAGCCGGTCGCCGTCGACGCCGACCCGCTCGTGGACGTCGTCGCCGCTGTAGCCGCAGTCCGCGGGGATGTCGGCGTCGTCGGTCGAGGCGTTGAAGAACACCGTCGCACACGCTTCGTCGACCACGAACGGGTCCGCCGGGTCGCCGAGGGCGCCCTCGGCGAGGTGGCTCGCTACCCGGTCGGCCGTCGCACTGGCGTCCTGGTTGCCCTCGACGAACGGCGCCGTCAGCGACGGGATGAACGTGAACACGAAGGTGACGGCGACGAGGAAGATCCCCATCGCGATGGCGAAATCGAGCGGCGACTGTGCACGTGTGTCGGTCATTAGTTGATGAGCATGAACGTCACGAGCGCCAGCGTCGGCAGGACGACGACGAACTTCAGCCCGGCCCGGATGCTGACGTCGCGGATGTAGCCAGCGATGAGCCCCGAGATGACCGCCTGCAGCGTGACGGCGTGGAAGAACAGCAGCGTCAGCACCTCGATGTCGAGGCCGCTGCCGAACTGGTCGTTGCCGCTCGCGGCGGCCTGCTGGGTCAGCCCCGCCATCGTCTCGAGGAATTCCACCTTCAGCAGCGCCATCACGCCCAGAAGCGTCACGTAGGTCATCAGGATGATGACCATCTGCATCCGGGTGCGGGACTTGCGGTCCCGCTCGACGTCGTCCTGGTTCTCCGAGGCCTGGGCGGCCGTCGACAGCACCTGCGTGATCTGGCTGGAGGCCTCCTGGGCCTTGCTGATGAGCTTCACCGTCCGGGCCAGCCGGGGGACGTGGTACTCGTTGTTGAACTCCCGCAGCGCCGTCTTCAGGCTCGTCCCGTAGTTGACCTTCGCGTACATCGTCCGGAACTCCTCGGCGAGCCGTCCGGAGGAGGTCTCGGCGACGACGTTCAGCGACTCCAGCAGCGTCATCCCGGTGTCGTTGGCGCTGGAGAGCTTCCGGAGGTTGTCCGAGAGGTTGTTCGTGATCGAGCTGCGGGACCGGACGTTCCACTCGTGGAACACCGTCAGCGGCACGCAGTTGACGTACAGCGGAACGTACACCCAGAAGAACGTCCCGCGGACCGGCGCCGACAGCAGCCCGTCGGTGCTGGTCGGCGCGAAGCCGACCGCGAGGGAGCCGCCGACCAGAAGCAGCGACAGCGGTATCGTCAGCGGCAGCACCGCAAGCGGGTGGTCCCGGAAGAACAGGTGCGGCGCCCGCAGGACGTTCGCGACGCGGTAAACGCCCTCCTTGGACTTCACCCGGTCGAACACCGAGTGCTCGCCGGCGTAGTCGTCGGCCAGCCCGAGGTCGAAGATTCCGTCGGAGGCGCCGACGATCTCGCCGCGCTCGTCCCGGAGGTAGCCGTCGCCGACCTCGTCCTGGACGACCGTCGACAGTAGCACCAGGAACCCGGCGCCGATGAGCGGGATCAGCCCGTACACCGTCCCGTACAGCAGCATGTCGTTGGCCTCTCCCAGCATCGACATGATGACGAGGATGATGATGAGCAGCAGGGGAAACAGCGACAGCGTCATGTACATCTCCCCGAACAACTCCAGGGTCTCCAGGACGAGCTCCTGCTCCTGTTTGGAGGTCCGCATGTGCTTTTCCTTCTGGTCCTCGAGGAACTTCTCCATGTCACCCCCCGAGTTGATGATCGACAGCATGTCCGTCAGGAACTGGCTCAGCTCGTCGGACGGCGTCTGGGCGGCCTGGTTGCGGATGGCCGTCCGGTAGTCGGTGTCGAAGTACTCCGTCTCCAGGACGATGGACTGGAACTCCTGGGCCACCTCGCCGTAGGTGTCGTCGGCCTTCGCCATCGCCTGCAGGATCTCCAGCTGGTTGAGCCCGCCGACCGACAGCGCGTACATGAAGGAGACGGAATCCGACAGCAGCACGTTTATCTCCCGCTTGCGGGCGCCGGCGTCGAGGTACGGCTTGCTCACCATGCCGCCGAAGCCGGCGCCGAAGCCGACGGAGCCGAAGAACAGCCCCGAGAGGAGGATGATGAACGGGATCTTGAGCCGCTCGACGATGCTCAGGTACGGCTCCGGCATCGGGAGGTTGAGGAAGTTCGGCGGCTCCGTTATCAGGAAGGCGAACGTCGCCCAGCCGACGGCGGTGCCGAAGAGCCACAGCACCGCTCCGACGAGCACGCCGACCCCCAGCGCCCGCGAGAGGTATATCTCGACGGTCTGAGGGACCCGCGCCTCGGCGAGCTTCGTCTCGACGTTGCCGACGAAGTCGCTGTCGTCGCCGAACAGCCGGGCGTACAGCGGGTAGAACGCGTCCGCCAGCCGGTCGTCGCTCGCCCCGGCGCGAGTGCCGGTCCCGCTGGCGGACCGGAGGCTCACGACTCCTCGCCTCCGAAGTCGTCGTCCAGGAAGCCGTCGCCGCCGTCGGTCGTCGCCTCGCCGTCGTCCGGCCCGTCGGCCTCGAAGGAGAAGCCGCCGTGGTCGAGGCCGTCGCCGGCGTCAGCGTCGGCGTCGGCCGTCTCGTCCGTGTCGTCGGCGTCGTCCAGGTCGACGTCGGGTTCGATGTCGTCGGCGTCGTCGATCTCAAGCGCGTCGGCGACGTCCGCCTCGACGGGCTCGTCGCGGTACTCCGACAGCAGGTCGTCGCCCTCCCGGAGGACGTCCTCGGCCGTCTCGATCATATCCTCGCCGGCCGTCGGCCGCGGCACCATCGCCTCCTTCTCCGGGTCGATGTCGATCTTCACCGACTCCATCTCCCGGAGGTCCTCCAGGGACCGCTCCAGCTCCTCGTTGGCGATGAGCCGCAGGATCGAGTCGGGGTCGTTCATGAACGCCTGTAGCGTCGCCGCCACCTGCGTGTACGTGTTGAGGTCGTGCTTGATGAGGTACGCCAGCACGATCTGCCGGATGAACACCTCCCGGTCGAGTCGTTCGGGCGTCCAGCCGCGGTCGAACTGGATCTCGTCGAGGGTGTTCGACTCGCCCATCTCGAGGAACTCGTCGGTCTCGGCCTGCCACTGGTAGACGTCCTGGACGTTGATCTCGTCGTTCTCCGGGTCGTAGTGGTTGATCTCGGTGATCGACTTGTTCCGCCGAACCTTGTCGCCCTGCACGCGGGTCTGCGTCTGGATGGACACCAAATCGAGGGCGGTGAACATCGTCTTCGAGACGTTGATCGGGTCCGTCGTGAACCGCTTGATCACCTCGCCGACGGAGTCGGCGTGGAACGTCGTCAGCGTGGTGTGGCCGGTCGACATGACCTGGAACAGCGTCCGGCCCTCCTCGCCGCGGATCTCGCCCATGACGATGTACTCCGGCCGCTGCCGCAGCGCCGCCTCCAGCAGGTCGAACTCGTCGACATCGCCCTTGTCGCCCTCGCTGAACGAGGGCCGGGTCACGCTCGCGATCCAGTTGCGCTGCGGGAGTTCGACCTCGCGGGTGTCCTCGATGGAGACGATTTTGGCCTTCGAGGGGATGAACAGCGAGACGGCGTTCAGGCTCGTCGTCTTGCCCGACGCCGTCCCGCCGGCGAAGATGAGCGACTTGTGATTCTCGATACAGAGCCACAGAAACGCCATTTCGTCGAGGGAGAAGGTGTGCCAGTTGACGAGGTCGACGGGCGTGAACGGGACGTCCTTGAACTGCCGGATGGTGTAGTTCGTCCCGTGGTCGGAGACCTCCTCTCCGAGCGTCAGCTGCGACCGCGAGCCGTCGGGTAGCGTCGCGTCGACCTGCGGGTTCCGCTTGGAGATGCCCTTGCCGGACCGCTGTGAGAGCTTCACCACGAAGTCGTCCAGCTCGTCCTCGCCGTGGTAGATGTTGGTGATGATCTGCTCGTACTCGGAGTGGTAGACGAACACGGGGGAGTTGTAGCCGTCGCAGGAGATGTCCTCGACGTTGATGTCGTGTTTGATGCCGTCGATGCGCTCGAAGCCGATGAAGTCCCGCTTCAGCAGGTAGAGCAGCTTCTCGATCTGGTACTCGGTGAGCGTCTCGGAGTCCTCCTCGAGGACGGCCGG
>JAHENN010000112.1 GCA_018609665.1 Haloarculaceae archaeon
CAGGACATCGCCGACCCGATCTTCAAGCAGGTGAACACGACCGTCGTGCTGAACCTCGGCGACGAGGACGCCATCAATGCCGTCAACATCCCCTCGAACCTGGAGGGGAAGGTGCCGTACATGGAGAAGGGCCAGATGGTGGTGTACTCGCCGGACAACTCCGAGCCGGTGGAGCTGGTCGGGCTGTCGAACTGCCTGACGCGGCACGGGGACTGAACGGACGGTCAGCCGGGCGTCGGCGTGGAGCCACAGCGCGTGCCGGCAGCCGTGTCCATCGCCAGGCGGCCGCGCGCCCGGTCCCGTCGAGTCCGCGCGAGTCGACGCTCTTCCGAGCCCAGCGCGCGGGTCGGGCCGTTACCTCCGGGTAAGATGAATCTTAACAACGAGTACACCCTAACACGAGAGGTATGACATGCGTCCGCAGTGCCGCCGGCTGCAGTCGCGCCGGGCGGCGACGACCGCCGGAGGGACGACGTCGATGAGTGCGGCCGACGAGGCACGACCGGCGCGGGGGCGCTGAGATGGATACCACCGACGTGGAACTGGTCTCGGTCGCCGCGGTCGGCGAAAACGGAGCCGTCGGCCGGGACGGCGAGCTCCCGTGGCCGAGCATCCCGGCGGACAGACGTCAGTACCGCGAGCGGGTCGCCGACGACCCGGCGATCCTCGGCCGACGGACCTTCGAGTCGATGCTCGAGAACCTCCCCGGGGCGGCACAGATCGTCCTGAGCCGGAGCGACCGCGACTACGACGTCGACACCGCCTTCCACGCCAGCGGCGTCGAGGAGGCCGTCGAGACGGCCGCGTCGCTCGGCGCCGACCGCGCGTACGTCCTCGGCGGCGGCGGCATCTACGAGCTCTTCCAGCCGGTCGTCGACCGCATGCTCCTGAGCCGCGTCCACGGCGAGTACGACGGCGACGTGTACTTCCCCGAGTGGGACCGCGACGACTGGGAGCTCCTCAAGGAGGAGGAACACGACCGGTTCACGCTCCGGGAGTGGATCCGGGCGGAGGGAGCGACGTGAGCCGCCCGGACCCCGACGTAGAGCCGGAGACGGCCGTCCTCCCGGCGGCCGTCGAGGAGTACCTGGCCGCAAACCGGGCGGAGCTGTACGACCTCGCCGCGACGCTGGTGGGCCACGAGACGCAGAATCCGCCGGGGTCGACCGTCGAGGTCGTCGAGTGGCTCGAGACGACGCTCGAGTCGGCCGGCGTCGCCGTCGAGCGGTCGGCGGTCGACCCCGAGAAGCCGAACCTCGTGGCGACGGTCGCGGGCGACCGCGACCGGACTCTCTGTTTCAACGGCCACCTCGACACCGTGCCGTACGAGCCCTCGGAGTGGGACCGCGACCCCCTCGGCGAGTGGGTCGACGACCGCCTGTACGGCCGCGGGACGACCGACATGAAGGGGCCGGTGGGCGCGATGCTGCAGGTGGCGCTGGCGTTCGCCCGGACCGGCGTCGAGCCGCCGGTGACCCTGCAGTTCGCGCTGGTGAGCGACGAGGAGACCGGCGGCGACGCCGGGCTGACGACGCTGCTGGACGGGACGTTCGCGCCGGACGCCTGCGTCGTCGGCGAGACGACCTCCCGCAACGGCCGGTACTCGGTGTCGGCCGCCGACCGGGGCAACGTCTGGCTGACGCTCGAGGCGTCCGGCACCGCCGCCCACGGCTCCCGGCCCATGATCGGCGACAACGCCGTCGACCGCCTGTACGCCGCCGTCCGGCGGCTACGGGAGGGGTTCGGCGAGCGCCGGCTGTCGGTCGACCCGGCGATGGACGCCATCATCGAGGAGTCGGTCGGGTTCTACGAGCCGGAGGCCGGCGCCGACCCGACCCGGGAGCTGTACTACTACCCGACGATCAACCTCGGGCGTATCGAGGGCGGGACGGCGATCAACACGGTGCCGGCCTCGGCGTGTGCCCGGGTCGACGTCCGGCTGACCGCCGGGGTCGACACCGGGGACGCGCTCGGGTCGATCCGCGGCTGTCTCGACGGCATGGACGGCGTCGAGATCACGGAACTCTCCTGGACGCGGGGGTCCTACGAGCCGCTCGACGGTCCCATCGTCGAGGCGAGCGCGACGGCCGCGGAACGCGTCGTCGACGACCGCGTGTTCCGCCGGAGCGCCACCGGCGGCGGCGACGCGAAGGTGTTCCGCCACGAGGGGATTCCGACCGTGGAGTTCGGCTTCGGCACCCAGACCGCCCACGGCGTCGACGAGTACACGACGACCGCCGCGCTGGTCCGCAACGCCACCGCCTACGCGATGATTCCGTACGCGCTGGCGTCGGCCGGCGCGGCCTGACCGTTCGCGGGTCGATACGGTACGGCCCGGCGGGCGGCGCGCGACGACCGACCGTCCCCGGCGGCCGCAAGCGCGTCGGCGTCAGAAGATGTTGGCCTGCTGGTACACCGAGATGCCGTCGCCGGTGATCTCGTAGGGCTTCGTCTCCCGGGAGTGGTTGGCGTTCCGTATCTTCTGTATCTCGATGGCCAGCCGGGTCTCGCGGAACTCCGAACGGACGTACTGGAGGACGAAGACGCCGTCGGTGAGGTACTCGATGATACCGTGCCGGGAGGCGTAGGCGTTCGACTCGCTGGCCTCGCTGGTCAGCATCGTCGTCACGCCGGCCTGCTTCAGCGCGCGGGTGAAGTCGAAGATCTCGGTGCGGCGCTGGGCCTGGTCGTCGTACATCATCTCCAGCAGCGAAACGGAGTCGAGCACGAGCCGGTCGGCGCCGAAGTCGTCGACGAGCCGCGGGAGGTCGCCGCGGATGGAGGTGAGGCTGTTGGCCATCTCGATGGGGTCGAGGTCGACGACGGCGAGTTCGTCGTTCTCGACGTACTCCTCGAAGGGCCATCCCTTCTCCGTGGCCGCCTGGATGACGGCGTCGCGGCTCTCCTCGAGGGTGATGAAGATGGCCTTCTGGTCCTGCTGGAGGCCGCGCTGGAGGTACTGGAGGCCGAACGTCGTCTTGCCCGTGCCGGCGTCGCCCATCGCGACGAGCAGCGACCGCTCGGGGACGCCGCCCTGGATCATCTCGTCGAGCCCCTCGATGCCGAGGTCGACTCGGGGGATGTCGGAGTCGAACTCCTCCTCGAAGCCGCTGCTGGTCCCGCCCTCGAAGGCGGAGGCGAAGTCGTCCTCGAAGAGGTCGTCGTCGTCGAGGGAGTCGCCGTCGGCCTCGAACCAGTCGTCGTCCCCGCTCATCGTCGGGTGGTCGAGCGGCGCATGCCGACAGTTAGACGCAGGACATCCTTAACCTTACCCGTCGTTCATCGGTCGACACGCCGCCTCGCGGCCGCCGTCAGTTCGCGTTTCGTAAGCCATAACCTGGGCGGAGCCGTCCGTAGAGGCAATGAGTCAGCAGCTGCCGGACGTGCAGGCGGCGTCGCCCGACGTGAACGTCGGTCTGAACCGGGTGGGCGTCACGGGCGTCGAGAAGCTGGTGAAGCTCCACCGCCCGGACGACCGCCCCATCGTCCTGATGGCCGAGTTCGAGGTGTTCGTCGACCTGCCGAGCTGGCGGAAGGGCGCCGACATGAGCCGGAACATGGAGGTCGTCGACGAGATGCTCGAGGAGGCGGTGTCGGAGCCGGCCATCCGCGTCGAGGACGTCTGCGGCGACGTCGCCGAGCGCCTGCTGGAGAAACACGACTACACCAGCCGGGCGGAGGTCCGGATGGAGGCGGAGTACGTCATCCGCGAGGAGACGCCGGCGACCGGCCGGCCGACACAGGCGACGGCGGACCTCATCGCGTCGGCGACGGCCACCGACGACGGCACCCGCGAGGAGGTCGGCTGCCACGTCGTCGGCATGACGGTCTGTCCGTGCTCCCAGGGGATGAGCGAGTCCCGCGCCCGGGACGTCCTCGAGGGGCTGGACGTCGACCGCGACACCATCGACCGGTTCCTCGAGGAGGTGCCGCAGCCGGGCCACTCCCAGCGCGGCCACGCGACGCTGTCCGTCGAGACCTCCGGCGAGCCGAGCGTCGACATCAACGAGCTCATCCGCATCGCGCGGGACTCGATGAGCGCCCGCATCTACAACCTGGCGAAGCGGCCCGACGAGGACCACATGACCTTCGAGAGCCACGGCGACGCGAAGTTCGTCGAGGACTGCGTCCGGGCGATGGCCGAGGGGCTGGTCGCGGCCTACCCGGACCTGCCCGACGAGGCCGTCGTCCGGATGGAGCAGTCCAACGACGAGTCCATCCACCAGCACAACGCCCACGCCGAGCGGGTCGCGGAGTTCGCCCAGCTGGAGCGCGAGGTCAACGACGAGGCCTGATCAGAGCGTCAGCCCGTCGGCGGCGTCCCACCGGGGGCGGAACTCCGCGCGGACGTTGCCGGCGAACTCCCTGTCCTTGAGGTCGATCATCGCGAACACCTCCTGGCTCTTCAACGGGTGCGGCACCTCGATGACGACCTCGTTCTCGTCGACGAGCGTGAACGTCCCGGAGACGTTCTCGCTCGTCCGGACGGCGAAGCGGTCGTACTCCGTCAGCGACTCCCGGTACCGCTGGCCGATCGACTCCGGCAGGACGGGCACCAGGTCCGGCCGCATCAGCAGCCGCACCTCGACGCCCCGCTCCAAGGCGTCGGACAGCTCGTCGAGGATGCGCGTCCCGACGGTGTCGATGTCGAAGAACTGCTCGGTGTAGGTCGACAGCACCATCACCACCCGGGAGTCGGCCGCCGAGAGCCGCTCGACGAGCAGGTCGACGGTCTCCTCGGGGCCGACCGCCGCCGTCCAGAAGGTGTCCTCGACGGGTTCGGCCGTCTCCAGCTCGCCCGTCAGCTCCGCGACGATCTCCTCGTACTGGCTGGCCTGCTCGTCGAGTTCACGTTTCTTGTCCTCGAGCAGCCGGTCCAGCGCCGTCGTCGGCTCGACGGCGACGTACTTCTTCGGCCGGGAGGCCGACTGCGAGCGGATCAGGTTGTGCTGCTCGATGCTGTTGAGCACGTCGTAGATGCGGCCCATCGGGACGTCGCTGACCCGGGACAGCTCCTTGGCCGTCGTGGGCCCGGTCTTCAGCAGCGCCCGGTAGGCGCGGGCCTCGTACTCGGAGAGGCCGAGGTCTCTGAGGCTTGCCATCGTCGCTCCGTCTCGCGCCGCGGACATAAACGCATCGCCCGTTTAGGCAGAGTTGGAGTTGTTTACCGCCGCCGGCGACGAAGCGAAACGACGATACCGCGCCCGCCGGTCGGTTCGGTCGATGACCGACGACGGCAGGCTCCTGACGGACCCGGCGGCGCTCCCGCCGGCCGAGGCGTTTCCAACCCGACGGCCGTTCTCCGGGATGCTGTTCGCCACGCCCGGGCGGTTCCGCGTCGACTACGAGATCAACCCGTACATGGAACCGGGGGTCGACGCCGAGCGGGCGCGCGAGCAGTGGCACGAGCTGGTCGAGACCTACCGGAGGTTCGCCGACGTGTCGGTGCTGGACGTCGAGGCGACCCGGGCGGCGGCCGACGGGCAGGCGCCGCCGGCCGACCGGCCCGACGTCGTCTTCTGTGCGAACCTCGGCCTCGCGCTGCCGGACGGCCGGTTCCTGCTGGCGCGGATGGCGACCGACCAGCGCCGCGGCGAGCCGGCCTATCTCCGCCGGTGGGCGGCCTCGACCGACCGGTCCGTCGAGCGGCTGCGGTCCGACGCGGTCTTCGAGGGCGCCGGCGACGCCCGCTGGCACCCCGGCCGGCGGCTGCTGTGGGGCGGCCACGGCCCCCGCACCGACCGCGCGGCCCTCGAGGAGATCGCGGCCCGGTTCGACGTGCCGGTCGTCCCGCTGGAGCTGACCGACGAGAGCTTCTACCACCTCGACGTCTGCTTCGCCGCGCTCGACGAGCGGACGGCGCTGGCCTGCCCGGCGGCGTTCACCGACGCCGGGCTGGCGAAGATTCGGGCGCTGTTCGAGACGTGCATCGAGGTGCCGGCGGCGGCCGCACGCGACGGGCTGGCCTGCAACTGCCACGCCGTCGGCGACGGGCGGGTCGTCATCGACGAGGCCAACGAGGCGACGGCGGCGCGGCTGGCGGACCACGGCTACGAGCCGGTCCGCGTCTCGACGGACGAGTTCAGGAAGGGTGGCGGCTCGGTGGCCTGTCTCGGCCTGCCTCACTGAGGGCCGGCGGCCCGCTCGAGCAGCGCCTCCGGCGTCGTCGCCGGTGCCGTCGTCTCGCCGTCGCGGACGACGACGGCCGCCTCGCGGTCGCCCGGGACGACGACCTTCTCGTGGTCGGCGACCCGCAGCGCCGCGCGGTGCAGTTCCGTCCCCGCCGGCGGCGTCCGGACCACCAGCGGGTCGTACTGCGCCCGGGCGCAGGCGGCGGCGTAGCCGGCGGCCTCGACGCCCATCCGGTCGTGGGCGCCGGCGAACGCCGACAGCGCGTCGACGGCCGCCCGGTGGTAGCGCTCCTCGCCGGTCAGCGCCCACAGATCGAGCAGGCCGTCGGCCATCTCGGCGTTGGTCTCGAGCGGTCGCAGCGGGTGCGCCAGCAGGCCGGCGCCGGTCGGCTCGCCGTCGAGGAATCCGTCGTCGGCCAGCCGGTCGACGGCGTCGTCGGCGACCCGCCGCGCGGGGTCGAGCCAGCCGTCGGGGCCGGTCACCTGGGCGGCGGCGGTCAGCCCGCCCAGCAGCCGCGCGTGGTCGACCAGCAGGCCCGTCTCGCTCCCGGGACCGTCGAAGCGGGCCACCCGGCCGTCGTCGACGAGCGTCGTCAGCACGTGCTCGAGGGCCCGCTCGGCGTACCGGACGGCGCCGTCGTGGTCGGTGACGGCCGCGAACCGCAGCAGCGCCTCCGCGGCAAGCCCGTTGCGGCCGGCGACGACCGTCCCGTCGACGGCCGGCGGCTCGGCGGCCTCCCGCTCGGTCGGCTCCAGGAGGTAGTAGTCGCCGGCGGCCTGGCTCGCCGCGAAGGCCTCGCCGGTCCACAGCTCCGTCGTCAGGTAGTCGACGGTGCGTTCGGCCGTCGTCCGGTAGGACTCCTCGCCGGTGTAGAGGTAGCCCGTCGCGAAGGCCCGCAGGAGGGCGGCGTTGCCGTCGGTCAGCTTCTCGCGGTGGGGTTCGCCCCAGCGGCGCGTCTCGGCGAACCGGTAGAAGCCGCCGTCGTAGGTGTCCTGGAGGTGCGTCCGGATCGCCTCCAGGGTCCGGGTCGCCCGCTCGCGGTCCCGCTTGCAGGCGAACTCGACGGTCCGGGGCAGCGGGAACTTCGCGCCGGAGCCCCAGCCGCCGAACTCCCCGTCGAAGGCCGCGGCCACCTGCTCGACCATGTGGGCCTCGACGGCGGCGGTCACCTCGCCGGACGGGACGTCGGCGTCGGCCAGCGCCCGCGGCACGCCGCCGGCGTCGGGGCCGTCGGCGTCCCACGTCTCCCGGACCCGCTCCAGCACCTGCCGGAAGCCGTCGAGGCCGAGGTAGGTCGCCCCCGACAGCACCTCGCCGGCCGGCGTCAGGAACGCCGTCGTCGGGAAGCCGCCCATGTTGTACCGCTCCCGGACGCGGGGGCGACGGTCGACGTCGACGCGCACCGGGACGAACCGCTCGGCGACGTTGGCGGCGAGCGTCGGGTCGGAGTAGACTTCCTCGTCCATCCGGGCGCACCACTCGCACCACGGCGCGGTCAGCGA
>JAHENN010000113.1 GCA_018609665.1 Haloarculaceae archaeon
CCACCGCAACCAGAAGGCGTCGGGCGTCGTCCCGCAGATCTCGGCGATCATGGGCCCGTGTGCCGGCGGCGCCGTCTATTCGCCGGCCATCACAGACTTCGTCTTCATGATCGAGGACACGAGCCACATGTTCATCACCGGGCCGGACGTCATCGAGACGGTCACCGGCGAGGAGGTGGGCTTCGAGGAGCTGGGCGGCGCCCGGACCCACACCACCGAGTCCGGCGTCGCGCACTTCGCGGCGGCCGACGAGGAGGCCGCACTCGACGACATCCGCCGGCTGCTGTCGTACCTGCCGTCGAACAACGTCGAGGACCCCCCGCGGGTCGAGCCGTGGGACGACCCCGACCGCCGCGACGAGGAACTGGCCGACGTCGTGCCCTCGGAGCCGCGGAAGCCGTACGACATGGTCGACGTCGTCGACGGCGTCGTCGACACCGACTCCTTCTTCGAGGTCGGCGAGGGGTTCGCCCGCAACCTCGTCACCGGCTTCGGCCGGCTCGACGGCCGCTCGGTCGGCGTCGTCGCCAACCAGCCCCGCGTCAACGCCGGCACGCTCGACATCGAGTCCTCGCTGAAGGGCGCCCGGTTCGTCCGCTTCTGCGACGCGTTCAACGTCCCCATCCTCACCTTCGTCGACGTGCCGGGGTTCATGCCCGGCACCGACCAGGAGCACGGCGGCATCATCAAACACGGCGCGAAGCTGCTGTACGCCTACTCGGAGGCGACGGTGCCGCTGCTGACGGTCATCACGCGGAAGGCCTACGGCGGCGCCTACGACGTGATGGCCTCGAAGCACCTGGAGGCCGACGTCAACTACGCCTGGCCGGGCGCCGAGATCGCGGTCATGGGGCCGCGGGGGGCGGTCAACGTCCTGCACAGCGACGAACTGGAGGCGGCCGACGACGTCGAGGCCCGCCGCGAGGAGCTCATCGACGACTACCGGGACACCTTCGCCAACCCCTACACGGCGGCCGAGCGGGGCTTCGTCGACGACGTGCTCGAGCCGCAGGAGACACGCCTGCGGCTAATCCGGGACCTCCGGATGCTCGCCTCGAAACGGGTCGACGGACCGGACCGCAAGCACGGCAACATCCCGCTATGAGGCTGGACCTCCCCGACGACGCCGACGACGCGGAGGCGGCGGCCATCGCGGCCGCCGTCCGGGCGCACGTGGCGGCCGGCGAGGCGGACGACGGCGACGGCAACGCCGAACGCGGGTGGCGCGGCCGTCGATGGCGGTTCCGGGGCCGGGTCGAGACGCTCCAGCGCCGGCGCGTTCGGGTGCCGACGGCGGCGCCGCAGGACGCCTGGACCGCCGCCGGCCGGACCGACCGGCTGTAGCCTCACTCCCCGTCGGCCGTCGGCAGCCGGACGGTGATGACCGTCCCGCGCGGGTCGTTGTCCGAGATGTCGACGGTGCCGTCGGCGGTCTCGACGGACCACCGGACCAGCCACAGTCCGAGCCCCTGGGTGTGTTCCAGCGGCGACTCGGCGCCCCGGAGCAGCGCCTGTCGGTCGGTCTCGTCGAGCCCCGGTCCGTCGTCGGCGACGCGTATCTCGACGGCGTCGTCTCCGGCGGCAACCGACACCTCGACCGTCGGCGCCGGCCGGTCGCTGTGGACGACGGCGTTCTCGACGAGCTCGTTCAGCGCGAGCTCGAACGTCTCGTGGCCGCGGGCCGGCGCCGACGCCGGCAGCGTGGTCTGTATCTGCGCCGCCAGATGCTCGAGCCGGAGCTCCTGGACGACGTCGCGGGCGGTCGCGGCGGCGTCGACGGTCGTCGTCCGGCGGGCGTCGTCGGCGAAGACGCTCTCGAAGGCGCGGGCGCTGTCGCTCAGCTCCAGCAGCTCCGTCGCCGACTTCTCGATGGCCTCCGCCCGCCGCGCCACCTCCGGTCCCGCCCTGGCGACGATGTCGCTGGCGTGCCCGAGGACGACCGACATCTTGTTGCGGACGTTGTGCCGGAGCACGCGGTCCAGCACCGACAGCTGACGCTGGTGCTCCCGGAGGTCGGTGACGTCGTGGGCGGTGACGACGGTCCCCTCGAAGCGGCCGTCCTCGTGGATGGCCCCGAGACTGACGTCGTACCGCCGGCGGGTGCCGTCGGCGGTCGTCATCTCGATTTCGGCGCTGGCTCGCTCGCGCTCGCCAGCGGCGAGTTCGGCGGCCAGCGTCTCCTGCCGCCGGACGCCGGCCTCGGTCGTCACCGTGGAGACGTGGCTGCCGAGCAGCGCCCCGCGGTCGTAGCCCAGCTCGTCGACCATCGCGTCGTTGACCCGGACGAACCGCTCGTCGGCGTCGAGCACGTAGATCGGCTCGGTCGTCGTCTCGACGATGGTCTCGTAGCGTTCCAGCTCCCGCTCCCGCTGCTTGCGCTCGGTGATGTCCCGGACGACGCCCATCAGCCCGTCGTAGGTGCCGTCGTCGTCGGTGAGGACCACGAAGTTCACCGACACCGTCAGTCGGTCGCCGGGCTTCGTCTCCATCTCCATGTCGATGACCTCGCTCTCGCGGTCGTCGGACTCGACGAGTTCGCCGACGAGCCGCTGGCCCCGCTCGAGTTCGCCGTCGGCCATCGTCCGGGCGGCGTGGCTGCCGAGCAGCTCCTCGCGGTCGTAGCCGAGCATCTCCGCGAAGGAGTCGTTGAGGTAGGTCACCCGGGCGTCGGCGTCGAGCGTGTAGAGGCCGTCGCGGGCCGACTCGACGAGCATCCGGTAGGTCTCCGGGCCGTGGACGGCGCCGTCGGAGTCCTCGGGCGTCCCCCGGACCTTCTCGACGAGGAACGACCGGCCGTCGGGGTTCTCGGGCCGTTCGACGACCGTCGTCGCCGGGCCGAAGGCGCCGTCGCCGAGGGTGGACACGTCGGTGGTCACCCAGACGACCGGACAGTCCGGGGCGACGTGCCGGACGTCCTCGAGGAAGCTCCCGGGCGAGGCGGTCAGCCGCGCCGGGTTCACGACGAGACAGGCGGCCCCCTCGGAGAGCCGCTCGACCGCCGCGGCCTCGTTGGCGGCCGACTCCGCCGGCGGCTGGGCGGCGGCGACAGCCTCGGCCGCAGTCGGGTCCTCGAGGAGACAGACCGCCGGTTCCTCGTCGTCGCGTGCGCCCGCGTCCGCGCTATCGATGCCTGTCGCAGTCGAATCTCCCACGGATGTCGGTGATGACAACTCTCGGTACTTCAATATACCCCGCGTTACGTCTCGAAAGTCGCCGCGAGCGGGCGCCGTCAACCGCCCGCGTGGCGGCGGTTTCCGGCGTAAATTCCCCCGGCGTTGGCAGTTGTCCGAATCGATAGAGTAACGTATGCCCCGCGACAGGCTCCGCACAGTATGTTCGACAAGGTGCTCGTCGCCAACCGGGGCGAGATCGCGGTGCGCGTGATGCGCGCCTGCGACGACCTCGGCGTCGACACCGTCGCCGTCTACAGCGACGCCGACAAGCACAGCGGTCACGTCCGGCACGCCGACGAGGCGTACAACATCGGCCCGGCGCGGGCGGCCGACTCCTATCTCGACCACGAGGCCGTCATCGAGGCCGCCGAGAAGGCCGACGCCGACGCCATCCATCCGGGCTACGGCTTCCTCGCGGAGAACGCCGAGTTCGCCGGCAAGGTCGAGGAGACGGAGGGCGTCAAGTGGATCGGCCCCTCCTCGGCGTCGATGGAGCAGGCCGGCGAGAAGACCAAGGCCCGCACCATCATGGAGGAGGCCGACGTGCCCATCGTCCCGGGGACGACCGACCCCGTCGACTCCGTCGAGGAGGTCCACGAGTTCGGCGACGAGTACGGCTACCCGGTCGCCATCAAGGCCGAGGGCGGCGGCGGCGGCCGCGGCATGAAGATTGTCCGCGACCCCGAAGAAGCCGAAGAACAGCTGGAGACCGCCAAACGCGAGGGCGAGGCCTACTTCGACAACGACTCGGTCTACCTCGAGCGGTTCCTCGACAACCCGCGGCACATCGAGGTGCAGATCCTCGCCGACGAGCACGGCAACGTCCGCCACCTGGGCGAGCGGGACTGCTCGCTACAGCGCCGCCAGCAGAAGGTCATCGAGGAGGGACCCTCGCCGGCGCTGACCGACGACCTGCGCGAGGAGATCGGCGAGGCCGCACGGCGGGGCGCCGACGCCGCCGACTACTACAACGCCGGTACCTTCGAGTTCCTCGTCGACGACGACCCCGACCGCGAGGCCGGCGAACTGCTCGGCGCCGACGCGGAGTTCTACTTCCTGGAGGTCAACACCCGCATCCAGGTCGAGCACTGCGTCACCGAGGAGCTGACCGGCATCGACATCGTCAAGTGGCAGATTCGGGTCGCCGCCGGCGAGGAGCTGACCTTCTCGCAGGACGACGTCGAGCTGGAGGGCCACGCGATCGAGTTCCGCATCAACGCCGAGAACGCCGCCGACGAGTTCGCGCCGGCGACCGGCGGGGAACTCGAGGTGTACGACCCGCCCGGCGGCATCGGCGTCCGGGTCGACGACGCTCCCCGGCAGGGCGACGACCTGGTGACCGACTACGACTCGATGATCGCGAAGCTCATCGTCCACGGCGCCGACCGCGAGGGGTGCATCGCCCGCTCGAAGCGGGCGCTTTCGGAGTACGACGTCGAGGGCATCCCGACCATCATCCCCTTCCACCGGCTCATGCTGGACGACGAGGCGTTCGTCGGCGGTACCCACACCACGAAGTACCTCGACGAGGAACTCGACCGCGAGCGCGTCGAGGAGGCCCAACAGCGGTGGGGGACCGGCGACACCGGCGGCGGCACCGACGACGAGGTTGTCGAGCGGGAGTTCACAGTCGAGGTCAACGGCAAGCGCTTCCAGGTCAACCTCGAGGAGCGGGCCGAACTCGCCGCCAACCGGCCGGCACCCGGCAGCGCGAGCACCGGCGCCGGCACCGGCGGTGGCGGCGGCGGTGGCAGTGGTAGTGGCGGCGGCGGATCGCCGTCCGTCTCCGCCGACGGCGAGGTCGTCGGCGCGGAGATGCAGGGCACCATCCTCGACGTCGGCGTCGCGGAGGGCGACGCCGTCGAGTCCGGCGACGTCATCTGCGTGCTGGAGGCGATGAAGATGGAGAACGACGTCATCGCGGAGGTCGGCGGCACCGTCACCGAGGTCGCCGTCGAGGAGGGCCAGTCCGTCGACCAGGGCGACCCGCTGGTCGTGCTGGAGTAACCGGCAAAGTAGTTCGGGTCGACATCGAGCGCTGTGTCGGTGCGGATCGATACGTGTGACTCGGTCTCACGGTATTGTGTGTCGAGCGGCGAGGAGCCACGGCACGGCGTCGGCGTGTGCAGAAACTGTGGCGCCATCCGACCGGTGACGGTGAGCCGCGAGGGCGACATCCGAACGAAGGGCGACCCCAGCTGTCGGTGCGGGAGCAACTGCTTCCGGCTAATCGACTGACGACACCGCTCACCGCTCCGCGCTCGCGGCCACGACGTACAGCAGCGCCACGCACAGCGGTACCGCCGTCGCCAGGAGCACTCCGACGAGCAGGTAGCCGCCGACGGGCCCGACCGTGACGGTCGGACGCGGGACGGCGACCCGGTCGGGGAGCATCGGCCCGGCGAGGGCGAGCCCCGCGACGGCGCCGACGAGGAACGCCGCCGCGGTCCCGGCCGGGTCCCCGAGGCCGTCGCTCATGCCCGCCGGTAGCGGCGCGAGAGTAATAGTCAACCGGGGAGGGCGCCGACGAGGGCGACGCCCCCGGACCACAGCGCCACGGCCGAGACGACGAGCACCGCTCCCCGGCCGACGCCGGTTCGCCACCGGGCGAGCCGGCCGCAGGCGGCGACGACCGCGAGTCCGGCGACGAGGTGAGCGGCGACGACCGCCGGCGGCGTCGGCACGACGCCGGCGGCCACGAGCGTTCGTCGGACGACCGGCGCGAACGCTCCGGTCGTCGCGTCGGCCGTCGCCCCGTCGGCCGCGGCGGAGACGGCACCCTCGAGGACGACGGTCCAGACGGCGTACAGCCCGGCGAACCG
This sequence comes from Haloarculaceae archaeon, assembly GCA_018609665.1. Lineage (GTDB taxonomy): Archaea > Halobacteriota > Halobacteria > Halobacteriales > Haloarculaceae > Natronomonas. The sequence goes on from JAHENN010000113.1 coordinate 5,996, forward strand.
GAGGTCGGTCAGCAGGCGGCCGACCCGGAGGCCGACGGCGACGAAGCCGGCCGTTGCGACGACAGCGGCCGCGAGAACGACGCCGGCGGCCAGCAGGAGGCGACCGAGCGGGACCTC
>JAHENN010000114.1 GCA_018609665.1 Haloarculaceae archaeon
ATCGCCAGCGTCGGCGTCGGCGGAATCGGGCCCGACGGGGAGTCGTTGTACAGCGAGACGTTGCCGCCGACGACGGGCACGTCGAGTTCGCCGCACATGTCGGCGAGTCCGTCGACGATTGCCTCGAAGCCGCCGTATACGTCCGGCTTCTCCGGGTTGCCGCCGTTGAGGCAGTCGACCGCCGCCAGCGGCTCGGCGCCCGCGGCGGCGACGTTGGTGGCGTTCTCCAGGGCGACCGCCCGGGCGCCGTCGTACGGCGCCGTCGCGGTCCAGTTGGGCTCGGCGCCGGAGGAGAGCGCGAGGCCGACGCCCCGTTCGTCGCCCGCCTCCCGGACGGCCACGAGCGCCGCGTCGTCGCCCGGCCGCACGGCCGTCCGGGTGCCGACCTCGTGGTCGTACTGGCGGTAGACCCACTCCTTGGAGGCGGTGTTCGGCGCGGCGACGACGGCCTCGAACGCTTCCTCGAGGCCGACGTCCGGGGGGTCCCGTTCGGGCTCCTCCGGCTCGACCGCCTCGAGGTCGTTCATCGGGGCGCCGTCGGCGAGGAACTCCGCCGGGCAGTCAACGACCGTCTCGCCGTCGAAGGTGCAGACGTAGTTACCGTCGGTCACCGCGCCGATGTCCGAACAGCCGAGGTCGTACTTCTCGGCGATTTCCCGCACGGCGTCGACGTCCCCGGGCCGGACCTCGTAGCACATCCGCTCCTGGGATTCGGCGAGCAGAATCTCCAGGGCGTTCATGTTCGGCTCGCGCTGGTGGACGGCCTCGAGGTCGATGCGGGCGCCGAGGCCGCCCTTGGCGACCAGCTCCGAGGAGGCCCCGCCCAGCCCGGCCGCCCCCAGGTCCCGGGCGGCCCGCAGGAGGTCGGCCTCGACGAGCTCTTCGTTGGCCTCGATGAGGCGCTTCTCGGCGTAGGGGTCGCCGACCTGGACGGCCGGCCGGTCCTCGGTCTCGGCGTCCTCGTCGAGGTCCTCGCTGGCGAAGGAGGCGCCGCCGAGGCCGTCCCGGCCGGTCGCGTTGCCGACGAGGAGGAGGCGGTTGCCGGGCTCCTCGGCCTCGGCCGTCACCAGCCGCTCGGCGTCGGTCAGGCCGACGCAGGCGACGTTGACGAGCGGGTTGCCCTCGTAGCCGTCGTGGAAGGCGACGCTGCCCGCGACGGTGGGCACGCCGATGCAGTTGCCGTAGTGGGAGATGCCCTCGACGACGCCCTCGAACAGGTACCGGGAGTGTTCGCGGTCGAAGTCGCCGAAGTAGAGGCTGTCCGCCAGCGCGATGGGGTAGGCGCCCATCGACATCGTGTCCCGGACGATGCCGCCGACGCCCGTCGCCGCGCCGTCGACGGGGTCGACGTAAGAGGGGTGGTTGTGGGACTCGATGCCCATCGTCACGTAGGTGTCGCCCGGCGCGCCGGTCTCGGGGTCCGGCAGCGCGACCACCGCCGCGTCGTCGCCGGGGCCGACGACCACGGAGTCGCCCTCGCCGTCGAAGGCCGACAGCAGCGGCTGCGAGGAGCGGTAGGCGCAGTGCTCGCTCCAGAGGTTCTCGAACAGCGCTTCCTCGGCCGGCGTCGGCGCCCGACCCAGCTCCGCCTCGACGAGTTCGCGGTCCGACGGCGAGAGGCTCATTCGTCCGAAGGCTGCCCGCGGCCGGATAAATCGCTTTCCATCCGTCGAACGGCGCCCGTCGGACCGCGACGCCGACGAACACCCAGAAGGCGTCCTCGAGGGCGTCCGCCAGTGCCCGCCAGCCGATTCGGCCGCGCGCGGCCCGCCCCCCGGTCGTGCCGAGCGATAGCCCGAGCGCGCAGGCGACCACGAGTGCCGGGACTCGATGACACCGTGCGGAATCAAGAACGTGAGCAGTTCCGCTGGCGCCGCCTCGAGCCGGCCCAGCGCGCCGAGCAGGGCGCCGTTGAGCAAAAGCGAGACCCCCGGCCGCGAACCCGGCGACGACGAGCGCCGCTGCGAGGGCGTTTCTCGAACGTCGGCCCCACATAGTCGAACCACTGCTGGTAGGTCTCGACACCGGCGTTCGCTCCTGGCGGTTCGCGGTCGGCCGCCCGGATTTCCGCCTGGAACCGGGCCTGCCGGCCGGTCGCAACGCGGTAGACGTACGCGATTCCCACCCCAAGGAACGAGACGACGCGGGTCATCTGCACGATGGCTGGCGAGAGGAAGTAAATCGAGAGCAGTTCGTCGGGCCGGGTCTGGTATGCTGCGACGACCGCCCGGAGGGCGCTGCCGGACTCTATACCGCGAGTTCGGCCGGCGGCGTAGTAAAACCGCACGACGGGCACGTCACGGGAACCGGCGGCGGTCGAGAGATGGCGCGTTCGCCTGCGGCGTCGTTGCCGCCGTCGTGGCCGAAGGGCGTACAGTAGGCCGTCCCGACAGCACCTCCCCCGATGAGCCGGCCCGGCGGCGTCCCGAAGGCGTTTTGTCCCCGCTGCCGTCCAGTACGCCCATCGGAAATGCGTCGTCACCTCGTCGCCGCGACCGCTTCGGGTCCGGAGTGGTCCCGGTGAGCTACCGCCGGGCGCTTCTGTTCCGCTGGTCCCGCGAGGACCGACTGGCGGTGGCCGTCATCGCCGTTACCGTCGCCTTTCTCGTCGGCACGACGCTGTTCGTCTTCGCGGCCAGCACGCAGACGGCGACGCTGGCGGCGGGATTCGAATCGACCGGGAGCGCGACCTACCACGGGTCGACAGCCGAGGCGGAGGCGGCCGCACCGCCCGACGCCCTCGTTCTCCCTGTTGCGGCGGTGAGGGGGCCGAACGGGGAGGACACCTACGCGGTCGGCGTGCCCGAGGGGACAGACCGAGAGTTCGGGGAGCGGCGCCTCGAGTGGAACGGGCCGACGCGGGGGACGCTGAATGAGCGGGTGACTCAAGACCTCGCGGGCGAGACGACCGTGACGGTCGAGGTCGGTCCGCGGAGCGGGTCGGTGCTGGCGCCATCGTGGTACGCCGTCGCGCCGGAGACGGTCGCACAACTGGGTGAAACTGGCGCGCTGGTCGTCGACCCCGCGTCCGACGAGCGCGGCGAGACGCCGCTGCGCGGCGTGCTGCTGTTCTTCACTGCCGGCACCCAGCAGGCGCTGGGCATGGTCGCGCTCATCGCCGTCGCCGGCGGCCTGCTGGTCGGTATCACCGCCTACAGCGCAACGCGGATGACGGTGCTCGACCGCCGCGAGGACCTCCAGGTCGTCCGGGCAACGGGCGGCACGCCCGGGGACGTGCTCGGCCTCTTTGCGCTCCGGGCGGGCCTGCTCGGGACCGTCGGCGCCGCCTTGGGCTACGCTATCGGCGTCATCACGGCCAACGGCGCGGTCAGCGTGGCCGTCGCCGTCGGCCTCCCCACCTCGCTTTCGGTCGCGCTCACCCCGGACGTGGCGCTCTTTCTCGCGGCGCTCACCGCGGCGATGGTCGCCGCCGCGGTGGTGGGCGGTGTGCTGGCGGCCCGAGGGTCGGCCGTCGCGCCGCCGGCGACCATCGTCGGTAGGAGTGGGGGCGACGGACCCCTATCGTTGCGCGTGCTGGACGGACGGGCGCTGGTGCCGACGGCCGCGACGCTGACGGCGTTCCTGCTCGTCTCCTTGGTGTTCGTCGCCGGCGTCTCGGTGCTGGCGCCCGTCACCACCACCGAGTCGGCGACCATCTCGGAACCGGGGTCCTCTCACCCGGTCAACAGCCGCGTTCCCGCCGGCTACGTCGACGGCCTCGAGGCATACGGCATCGACGCCAGCGGCGAAATCCTGCTGTTCCTCGTCCGGGACGGCGACCCGGTGCCCGCCCGCGGCGTCGACTACGAGGACTTCGCAGACATCACGGGGGCGGAACTCGTCGAGGGCCGGGCGCCACGGGAGCCCGACGAGGCCGTCGCCGGGACGAAGTTGGGCGGCGAGTTCGCGGTCGGCGAGACGGTCACGGTAGGCGGGAGCACGCGCTCTGCGGTCACTCGGGTCGAGATCGTGGGCCGGGCCGAGGCGCCCGGCGCCGACGGCGCGGCGCTTCTGGTCTCCCAGCGCACGGCCCGTCACCTCACCTCCGTCCGGCCCGGCGAGGTCAACGTC
>JAHENN010000115.1 GCA_018609665.1 Haloarculaceae archaeon
GCTGGTGAACAGCCCCCGCCGGAGCGACTTGACGGCGACCAGCCACCGCAGCGACTTGACCGAACAGGTCGTCGACCCCGCCATCCCGCCGACGAACATGCACAGAAAGAGGACGTGCTGGGCGGCCGGCGACCACAGCCCGAAGTCGGCGCTGGCGTAGCCCGTCGTCGTGATGATGGAGACGACGTTGAACAGGGCGTGCCGCGCGGTCGCCTCGGGGCCGTACGTCGTCGGGCCGGTCTGCAGTCCCGCCGCGACCAGGGCAGCCCCGAGGGCGACGACCCCCAGATAGAAGCGGAACTCCTCGCTTTCCAGCAGCCGTCCCGGCCGTCCCTGCGTGACGAGGTACAGCAGCACGAAGTTCGTCGCGCCGACGAGCATGAACGGAACCACGGCCCACTGGACGACCGGCCGGAAGGCGCCGATGCTCTCCGGTTCCGGGGAGAAGCCAGCCGTCGAGACGGAGGTCAGCGCGTGGGCGACGGCGTTGTACGGCGTCATGTTCGGCGCCAGCCCGGCCAGGTGCAGCCCGTAGAAGACGGCGGCCGCGAGGAGCGTCAGCCCGCCGTAGAGCCCCCACAGAAGCCGTGCCGTCTGTGAGATTCGAGGCGTGAGCTTGTCGACGTTGCGGGTCTGCGTTTCGGTTTCCATCAGCTGGGCGCCGCCGACCCGCAGCTCCGACAGAATCGCCGTCGCCAGCACGAGGATGCCGAGCCCGCCGAGCCACTGCAGCAGCTGCCGCCACATCAGCACCGACCGGGAGTGCAGCGAGAAGTCCCGCAGCACCGTCGCCCCGGTCGTCGTCAGCCCGCTCATCGACTCGAACATCGCGTCGACCGGGTGGGCGAGGATCCCGGTGCCGGCGACGTAGAAGGGGACGGCGCCGACGGCGGCCACGAGCAGCCAGATGAGCGACACCGCGAGGAACGTCTCCCGCGGCCCCAGTTCGCCGGGGTCGCCGGGGAGCTGCCGGAACCCGCCGCCGACCACGAGCGTCGTCAGGATGGCCGCCAGGAAGGGGACGACCGGCTCGCCGTAGTAGACGGCGACGGCCAGCGGGACGGCGAGCGGCGCCGCGAGGTACAGCAGCACCCGGCCCGTCAGGTCGAGGCTGGCCCGCCAGTCGACCCGTACCCGGAGCATCTACGACATCGCGATGAGGTCGTCGACGAACGGCGTCTCCACGAAGAAGACGACGTGGTCGCCGGCTTGCAGGACGGTGTCCCCGCGCGGGGTGACGTACTCGCGGTTCCGGGTCACCGCCCCGACGACGAAGTCGGCATCCGTCTCGGCGGCGATCTCCCGAATCGACCGGCCGACGAGGTCGCCGTCGGGCGACAGCTCCAGCTCCAGCACCTCCGCCTGGTCGTTTTCCAGCACCGAGATGTTCTCGGCGACCGCCTCGTGGGTGAACCGGGTAATCTCCTCGGCGGTCACGCCCCGGGGGTTGACGGCAACGTCGATACCGATCTCCTCGAACAGCGGGACGTAGTTGGCGCTGTCGACGACGGAGACGACCCGCCCGGTGCCGAGCCGCTTCGACAGCATCGACACGAGCATGTTCTTCTCGTCGGAGTCCAGCGCCGCGACCACGATGTCGGCCTCGTCGACGTGCTCGCGGGCCAGGAACTCCACGTCCGTGGCGTCGTGTTCCATCACCAGCGTGTCCGGCAGCTCCTCCGCGAGGTAGCGGGCCCGCTCGTGGTCCTGCTCGATGAGCCGCGGCTTGAGGCCCCGCTCCTCGAGCAGCCGGGCGGTGTGGTAGCCGATCTCCGAGCCGCCGAAGATGACGATCTCGGTGGCCTCGCCGGGCGTCGCCTCCGGCGCGATGTCCGTCGCAAACGCCTGGACGCTGGTCGGCGAGCCGATGACGACCGCGCGGTCGCCCGGCCGGATTTCGTCCCCGCCGCGGGGCAGTATCATCTCCTCGTCCCGGAACAGCCCCGCGAAGGTCAGCGAGTCGAAACGGTCGGCCTCGGCGACGGTCTGGCCGGCGACGGGGCTGTCCCCGCGGATCTCGAACTCGGCCATCCGGACGCGGCCGCCGGCGAAGGGGTCGACGTCGACCGCCGACGGCAGCCCGACCACGCGGACGACGTTCTCCGCCGACAGCAGGTCCGAACACACCATGAAGTCGACCCCGAAGGCCGACTCCGTCCGCTCCCAGGTGCGGAGGTACTGGACGTCCTTCGTGCGGGCGATGGTGAAGGGGTCGGCGGCGGTCTTGGCGGTGCCGCAGGCGACCAGGTTCGTCCGGTCGTCGTCGGTGCAGGCGATGAACAGGTCCGCCTCCTCGACGTCGGCCTCCTGGAGCGTCGACATCGCGGTGCCGTCGCCGGTCAGCGCCATCACGTCGAGCTCGTACGTCAGCTCCTCGGTCCGGGCCTCGTCGATGTCGACGACGACGACGTCGTGGTCGTCGTCGAGGCTGTCGGCGATGGCCGTCCCGACCTGCCCGGCCCCGATGATGACGACGCGCATACCCGCAGGTGTCGGGCCGGGGGTAAGTGGGTTACTATCCCCCCGGCGCCGCTGGCAGGTAGCCCAGCGCCGCCAGCCGCTCTTCGTCGGCCTCGGCGCCGTAGACGCGGCCGACCGGCAGCGGCTCCGGCGGCTCCAGCGTCGGGTCGTGACTCCGTCGGCCGCCGCCCGTCGTCACCGTCCACGGCACCTCGAGCAGCGCCGGCACCGGCGTGTGCATCGGGTGGCCGTACAGCCCCCACTCCCCGAAGAGGTTGCCGTGGTCGGCGGTGACCGCCACCCGGCCGTCGACGTTCTCGACCAGCGTCGCCACCTCCGGGAGGACGTACCGCAGGGTCGCCTCGTAGGCCGCCCACACCCGCTCGGTCGACAGCTCGCCGCGCCGGAGCATCGTCCACGGGTTCGCCGCGTTGCTGTGGGCGCCGGTCCGGGCCATCCCCTCGTCGCCCGCCACGGGGTCGGCGACGAACGGGTGGTGCGGCTGCATGTAGTGGACCACCAGCCGGTCCGGCGAGCGGCGCCGTGCCGTCGCGACGGCGCGGTCGGTGACGGCCTCCGGCGGGACCGTCCCCAGGTCGTCGTCCCAGGCGTACTTCCAGACCTCGTCGAGGGCGGCGAAGGCGTCGGCGTCGAGATACCGGTCGGTCCAGGTGTTGCCCGTCACCATCGCCGTCCGCGCCGTCTCCGGGTGGCCGTGGAAGGTGTTCTCGAGCCACTCCGAGGAGGAGCTGCCGACCGACCGTACCGTTCCGACGTCGTCGAGCAGGTCGTCGTCGGCCGCGACCGACGACAGCAGGTCTGCCCGGCAGGCGTCCAGCACGACGAGGACGTCCCACTCGCGGTCGAGGACGTTGGTCCCGTAGTCGAGCCGTCGGCCGACCGCCTGCAGCGCCCGGAGGTAGGCGGTCCCGAGCCGGCCCATCCCTGGTTCCGTCACGTCCGTCGATTCAAGCCGGGCAGCAAAAACGGCATCGACCCGGGCCGCCGCGGTAGAAGCGACACACAGCGGCGTCATACATAAACTGGCGACGGCCCACTACGCTCTATGACGACGGTCGAACGGGGAACGTTCGCCCTCCGGACGGAATCGCTCGGCGCACTCCACTGGGTCGGCATCGTCGCGGCGCTGGTCAGCGCGGCGGTCCACCTGCGGCTCGGCGTCCGGCTCGCTCCGGCGCCGCTGGGAATCAGCTTCGTCATGGCCGGACTGGGGTTCGTCGGCGCCGTCGGGCTCATCCTGATCGGCTGGCGCCGCCGGCTCGTCTACGCCGCCGGGATTCCCTTCACGCTCGTCCAGGTCGTCGTCTGGTACTACCTCACCTTCGCGACCACGCCGGCACGGTTCCCGGCGGACGTCACCACCATCAGCGCCGTCGACAAGGCCGCACAGCTCCTGCTCGTGGGCGTGCTGATCGCGCTCCTCCGGTAGTCGTACGTTTAGGTGTATTCGGCCCGAACTACCGGACGAAACGACCACATGACGCGTCCGACCTGCGATGAGTGTACGGCCCCCGGCGAGTACGTCCCGGCCGGAGCGCCAGGATGAGCCGGTGGCGACACGCGGTGCCGACGGCGCTTCGCGTCGGCGGCCCGGCGGCCGGCGCCGTCGTCCTCGCGGCCGCGCTCGTCGGGCTACGGCCGTCGGTCGGCATCGGGCCCGCCGACGGCGTTCCCGCGCCGGCGGCCATCGCCGGCGTCTGCTGGGCGGGACAGCTCTGGTACCTCGGTCGGCTGCTCGATGCCGAGCGGGCCGGCGAGCGTCCCTGGCTCCCCGGCCCGGCGGACGTGGTGACGCTGCTGCGCGGGGCGCTGTACGCGGCCGTGGCCGGCTTCGTCGTCGTCCGGCCGGCGCCGCCGCTGGCGTGGGTGCCGGCGCTGTTGTACGGCACCGCGACGCTTCTCGACTACGTCGACGGGACGGTCGCCAGGACGGTCGGCACCGAGACGGAGGTCGGCGGCCGGCTGGACGTCGCGCTCGACGCCTTCGGGACCGTGGTCGCGCCGCTGGTGGCGGTGGCGTGGGGCCAGCTCCCGGTCTGGTATCTCTCGCTGTCGGCCGCGAGGTACGTCTACGTCGGCGGCCTCGTCTGGCGCCGCCGGCGCGGCCGGCCGCTGTTCGAGGCGCCCGACGGCAACCTCAGCCGGTATCTCGGCGCCGCACAGATGGTTTTCATCACCGCGGCGCTCGTCCCGGCGACGCCGGCCGTCCTCGTCGAGGTGGTCGCACTGCCGCTGCTCGCCGCGTCGCTCGCCAGCTTCGCCCGGGACTTCCTCGCCGCGACCGGCCGCGAGAGGGTCCTCCCCGGGCGCTGTCGGCCGTGACCGTCGCCGCCGGGCACGGTCCGTAGCGCGGACGGCGGCGGGCCGACCCGACGGTCGGCGCCCGTAACGCGGAGCGCGGCCGGGTAACAGTTTAGCCCCCGCGCGCCCACCGAGCCTACATGCCCGACGTACCGGAGGACGTCCCGCCGAGGTGCCCGGCCTGCGGGCGGGCCTACGAGTCCGTCACGGTCCACGCCGACGGGGTGATGGTGAACCTGCTGGAGAACGACCGCTACCGACGGGTGTGTTTCGAGCCGACCGAACGGGACGGCGAGGCGGCGATGCAGTTCTACCACCACACCCACCGGCAGGCGGACGCCGGAGCCGCCCGCGCCGGCGAGTGACGGAGGCGGAAATCGACGGCCGCCGTCGTGTCACTTTCCGGGCGCCGGCCACAACGACGGGTGATGGTATCCCGGCGCGACGGCGACGAGGTCGACCTGCTGGACGCGTCCATCCGGACGACGGGCGGGGCGCTGCTGTCGACGACGCTGTACGTCCTCAGCGGCGTCGTCTACGCCGTCGTCACCTCGCCGGCGGCGACGGGGACGTACTTCTTCATCTCGGTCTCGGTGGCCCTCCTGCTCCGGCCGATCGGAGGACTCAGCCAGACGCTCCAGAAGGTCGGCAGCGAACGGGGCGAGCCGGTCGGCCCCTATCTCGGCCTCGCGGTGCTGTTCGCCGCTGGATACCTCCTCGTCGCCGGCGGCGCCGTCGTCGCCGCGGTCGGCGAAATCGTCCGCCGGACGGTGGTGTCGCCGGGGCTGCTCGCGCCGGCCGGGCTGTACGCGCTGTCGACGGCGCTGTCGATGATCACCACGAGCCTGCTCGGCGCCATCGGCTACCCGAGCGTCGAGACGTGGCTCGACGGGACGCAGAGCGCCGTCCAGCTGGCCGTCCTGCTCGCGTTCGCGCCGGCGCTGACGACGGCGGGCGACCTCCTGGCCGTGGTCGCCGGGGTCCGGCTCGCGGTGCTGGGTCCCGTCGTCGTCGCACTGGGGGTCGTCCCGCGGCTGCCCGACCGCCGTGCCGTCGGCCGCGCCTGGGGGTTCGCGAAGTGGAGCGTCCCGGACCAGGTGCTCGACCGGCTGTCGTACAACATGCCGGTGTACGTCCTGGGGGTGGTCGCGACGCCGGCGGCCGTCGGCGTCTACGAGGCGGCCGACCGGTTCGCCGACTTCGGGGCGACCATCTCCTGGCGGCTCGCCTCGCCGCTGCTCACCCGGGTGAGCGGCGACGCCTCCACCGGCGACACGGAGCTGGCGTACCTCGACGGCGCGGCCACCGGCGGGACCGGAGCCACCTTCCTCGTCTTCGGCTATCTGCTTTCGGCCCACGACGTGGTCGCCCGCATCGCCTTCGCCGACGCCCGGACGGTCTTCTCGGCGACGGTGCTGGTCGTCGGCGGCGTCAACGTCCTCCGTGGATTCTGGACGCTCGTCTCCCACGCCATGGAGGGCGTCGGCCGGCCGGCGGTCAGCTTCCGGACGAAGCTCTACGGGCTGGCCGCCGGCGCCCCCGTGCCGGCGCTGTTCGGCGCCGAGTTCGGCGCCGTCGCCGGTGCCGCCGGCTACGCGGTCATGAATCTCGTGGTCTTCGCCTACGTCGTCCACTACGCCCGCGGGGTGTTCGGCCGGGTGCCGGTCGACTTCGGCGTCGCCGGCCGGCTCGGGCTCGGGCTCGTCGCGTCGTTCGCGGCGACGACCGCCGTCACCGCCGCCCTCGGCGACGTCGTCGCGCCGGTCGTCGTCGCCGCCGTCGCGGCGGCGACGTGTCTGGCCGGCTTCGGCGGCGTCCTGCTGGCCGTCTCCGAGTCGACGCGGCTGGTCGCCGACCGGACGGTCCAGCTGTGCCGCGACGGGCTCCGCTCGCTGGCCGGCTGAACCCTCCCGTCGGCGCTGCCTCCCGGCGCGGCGACCGCGTGCCGATGAGCTAGCACTAAATGTGCGCGTCTCGATAGTCGCGCATGGAGCAGTCCAGCGCGACGGAGTACTTTCGTGACCTCTACGAACTCGGTGCCGACCCGTCGCTGTCGCTGGAGGAGAAGATAGCGAAGGCGATAACCGTCGGCCGGGACCGTCTCGGCGTGTCAGGCGGCCTGCTGTCGTACGTCGGCGACGGAACGTACGAGGTCATCGACTCGACCGTCGAGGACGGCGACTACGTCGCCGACTCGGTCCACGACCTCGACGAGCAGTGGTGCCGTCACGTCGTCAGGGACCGCCGGGTCCTGGCGTTCGCCGACGCGGACGACTCGTCGCTTCGGGACGACTCCGCACGCGAGACCACGGGCGTCCGGTGTTACGTCGGCGCGCCGGTGCTGGTCGACGGCGAGACGTACGGAACGCTGTGTTACTTCGACGAGACGCCCCGGGAGACCGACTTCACCGACGACGAACGCCGGTTCGTCCGGCTGTTGACGCGGTGGATCGGCCACGAACTCGAACGGGAGCGGCACCACCGGGCGCTGGACGAACAGAACGAGCGGCTGAGCGAGTTCGCCGGCATGCTCGCACACGACCTCCGGACGCCGCTGACCTCCGTCCGGGGCTACACCGAGCTCGCCCTGGAATCGGCCTCGGGGTCGGACGCCGAGGACCTCCGGCGGGTGCTCGACGCCGCCGACCGGATGGAGACGCTCATCACGGAGACGCTCGCGCTCGCCCGCGAGGGCGCCGACGTCGGCGAACGGACGCGCGTAGAGCTTTCGGCCGTCACCCGCGACGCCTGGACTGCCGTCGACCCGGCCGAGGCGTCGCTCGTCGTCGAGGACGACAGACGGCTGCTCGCCGACAGGTCGCGGCTCCGGCAGCTCCTCGAGAACCTCTTCAGGAACGTCGACGACCACTGCGGCCCGGAGACGACGGTGACGGTCCGGGGCACCGACGACGGGTTCGTCGTCGCCGACGACGGGCCCGGCCTGCCGGCCGACATCGCCGACTCGCTGTTCGGCGGCGACTACGACTCCTCCCGGCTCGGCCTCCTCATCGTCGAGCGGGTCGTCTCCGGCCACGGCTGGCGGGGGGAGGTGACCGTCGACGACGGCACGCGGTTCAGCTTCTCCGGCGTCGGCACGGCGTCCGACCCGCTCCGGCCGTAGCGGCGGCGTTGCGCCGCTGTCTGCCGTTCTGCCCGGGGGTCGGTGACGAGTTCTGTTGTATGACTCACGCGACGGCCGTGTGCTCCGGGCCGACGGCGGCCGAACAGAAGATATCCGCTACTACCGGGTTCAGAGAGATGCCCGGATTACCCGAACATCTCCCGCATCATCGGGTGCATCTCCATCAGCTGCTCCTCGGCGATCTCCTCGTAGAGCTTGTAGGTGATGGAGACGGTCAGCAGCAGGCCGGTGCCGGTGACCTGACCGATGGTGCCGAGCATGTTCGCCGCCACGGCCAGCAGGCCGACGAGGGCACCGCCGATGACGGTCACCTGCGGGATGTACCGCTCCAGGACCTTCTCAGTGACGCCGGGCGACTGCCGGAAGCCGGGGATCTGCATCCCGGAGTTCTGGATCTGCTTTGCGGTCGCCCGCGGGCCCATGCCGGTGGTCTCGACCCAGAAGATGGCGAAGATGCCGCCGCCGACGACCATGAACGTCAGGTCGACGCCGACCCGGAGCATGATCTGCCACGGCTCCGCGGCGGTCTGGCCGAGCCACCACATCCAGTCCTCCGGCGAGTAGATCGGCGCCAGGTAGTAGAACAGCCCGCCGGTCGGGCTGGCGAAGCCACCGCCGCCGCCTGTGGTGTACTGCCCGAGCCACGGGACCCGCTCGCCGAACAGCACGATGGCCGTCTCGCCCTGCGGCGCCCGGGAGTAGAGGATGCGGCCGATGAACTGGATGTTGGCCTGCAGCGCCCGGACGAGGATCATCGGCAGGACGCTGGCGTAGATGAGCTTCACCGGGAACCGGCCCCGGGCGCCCTTCACGCGGGCGTGGCTCAGCGGGATCTCCACGCGGACCGACTCGGCGTAGACGACCACCACGAAGATGAGCACCGTCGTGATGAGCCCCAGCAGCCGGCCGGGGCCGAGGAACAGGTCCGACAGCCCCGACAGCGTCAGCGGCGAGGCCAGTTCCGTCCCGCCGGTGATGATGTCGTACCACTGCGGGAAGAAGCCGACGTACCCCTCCTGGCCGATGCCGCTCCAGGTGAACAGCCCGCCGATGAGCCGCTGGCTCACGCCGGCGATGATGAACAGCCCGATGCCGGAGCCGACCCCCCACTTGGAGATGATCTCGTCCATGTAGAGGATCATCATCCCGCCGACGAAGATCTGCAGGAACATCAGCCACTGCAGCGCCGTCGTGCTGATGCCGAGCCGGCCGGCGATGTTGGGGTCGGGCGCGAGGAAGCCGGCGAACACCATCGGCGCCGCCGTCAGCGCCGTCATCACGATGACGAGCGTCTTCTGGAGGCCCTGGTACAGCGCCTGGTCGCGGGGGTTCTCCTCGGTGTCGAGCCCGAGCAGGTCCGCGCCGCCGAGCAGCTGGAGCACGATGGACGCCGTGACGATCGGACCGATGCCGACCTGCAGCAGCGACCCCCGGGCGCCGCCCAGGATGGAGCGGAACTGCCCGAAGATGTTCTCTGCCCCGCCCTGCGGGAGCCCGTAGACCGGGACGTTCGTCAGGAAGAAATACAGCACCAGCACGCCGGCCGTCCAGCCCAGCTTGCGCTTGAACGGGACGTGGCCCGTGGGGCGCTCGACGACGGGCAGGCGCGTCAGTACCGGTTCGGCGGCCTCCTTCCAACTCATTACTACGTTCCGTTGGCCTCGTCCGTTGTAGATGTATCGTCTTCGGCCTCGTCGGCGGCCAGCTCCTCGCCGCGCTCGGAGCGGACGGCCTCGCCGCCGGCGGCCTCGAGCGCGTCGGCCGCGTCCGCCGAGAAGTCGTCGGCGACGACCTCCAGCTCGTTGTGGACGCGACCGCCGCCGAGCACCTTCACGACGTCGACCTCGTGGCCGTCCTCGACGACGTCGCGGGCGTCGACGCGGTAGCCGTCGCCGGTCTCCTCGGCGACGCCCTCCGCCGCGAGGACGACCGCGTCCTCGTCGAGTTCGCGGAGATTGATCGTTTCGACGTCCCGCTTGACCTTCTGGGGGCGGTCGAAGCCGGACTTGCCGAGCGGTTCGTAGTCGTGGAACTCGTGTTTGTCGCGGCCGGCACGCCCGCGCCCGCCCCGGTGGCCGGCGCCGCGGCGGTTCTTGTGGGAGCCGCCGCCGTGCGTGCGGGAGCCGCGCTGGCGTCGTTTCTTGTTCGTCATCGCATCACCTCCAGCAGCGCGTCGATTTCCTCGGTCGAGTGGGGGCCGAGCTGGCCGCCGTCGACCGTCGGGTTCTTCAGCCCGTCGTGGCCGCCCCGCGGCGGGTGGAGCCGCAGCGTCGGCGACAGGCCCTGTTCCTGCAGCGTCGTCTCCTCCTCGACCAGTGCCGTCGCCAGCGCCGACACGTCGCCGTAGTCGGTGTGCTCGGCGACCCACGTGTCGTCGACGTCGGCGGCGCCCTCGGCGGGCTCCGCGCGGCGCTCGACCAGCAGCGCGACGATGTCCGCCGAGGGCTCGCCGTGGGCGACGTAGTCGTTGACCTTCGTCACCATGCCGCGGTAGGCGTCGGTGTCCGGCACGAACGTCGCGTGGTTGACCCGACCGAGATTCAGCATCTCGAGGGTGTCGCGGACGCCGCCCGCCTGGTTGACCTCGCCGCGGACCTGGACGACGGCGATCATTCGACCACCTCGCGCTTCTCGAGGGTGCGCTCGGGCACCCGCGACTCGGCGGTCGCCGTGAGGGCGTTGAACGTCGCCTTCGCGAAGTTGACCGTCGTCCGGGTGTTGCCGCTACTGCGCGTCCAGATGTCCTCGATGCCCGCGAGCTCGAGGACGTGCCGGACGGTCTCGCCGCCCGCCAGCCCCAGCCCGCGCGGGGCGGGCTGGAGTTCGACCTCGACGCTGCCGGCCTTGCCGGTCGTCCGCAGCGAGACGGTGTGGGGCCGGCCGCAGCCGCACTCCCAGGACCCACAGCCGCGGGAGACGTCGACGATGTTCAGCTTCGCGATGTCGATGGCCTTCTGGATGGCGCCACCGACCTGGTCGTCCCGGCCCTGTGCGTAGCCGACGAAGCCGTCGCGGTTGCCGATGACGACGACACACCGGAACTTCACCCGGCGGCCGGAGTCGGTCATCCGCTGGACCATGTTGATGTCCAGCACCTCGTCCTCCAGCCCCGGCAGGAGCTGGTCGACGATCTCCGGTTCCTTCAGCGGCAGCCCCGTCTGCAGGGCGTCCCGCATCGACGATACCTCGCCCTCTGCGACGCGCCGTCCGAGCCGCGTGCGCGGCTCCCATCCGTTGCTCATAGTTCATCCTCCAGGCGCTCTCGCACCTCGTCGAAGTGGGCCGGCAGCTCCGTCGCGTCGAAGTCGCCGCCGTACAGCTCCTCGTCGAGCTCCTCGGCGTACGCCGCGATGTGTGAGCCGCGGGTCCGTTGCGGGTCGGCGAACACCGACTCGTTGTGCGGAATCTCCAGCCCTGCGTCGATTGCACCTTCCTGTACCGCGAACACCTTGTTGCCGGGCGTCGCCGTGTTGAGCCCGATGTCGAGCACCGCCTCCTCGAGGCCGGCCTCGATCGCCCGCTTGCCGGCCAGCAGTCCGGTGAGGTACGCCGCGGGCAGGTTGCCCGTCGGCGCCTCCCAGCCGAACGCCTCGAGGTCGCCCGAGGTCGCGCTCGTGACGGTCTCGTCGCCCTGCGGACCCGTGACGATCAGCTGCGCCCTGGTGTGGTTGTTGCTCTTGCGAGCGACCAGACGGGGTTTGCCGGATTTCAGCAGGCGCAACCTCTGGTGGTAGTCCGTTCGGGCCTCGCGGCGACGCCGCATCGGCACCTTGTATCGTGGTCCTGTCGCCATTATTGTTCACCGTAGTTGTCGTCGATGTACCGCCGCAGGTCCGCGACGCTGTCGAACTCGCCGCCGCTGGCCTGGTCGTACAGCTCCCGGTACTGCGAGCGGTCGATCTCGTCGGCGTCCCGCAGCTCGCGCAGCGCCTCGCGCTGGGCGCGGATGCGGCTCTGCCAGTCTTCCTTCTCGTCCTCTCGCCCGCCGGCCGTCCCCTTCCGGGAGCCGTGTCCCTTCTGGTGGCCGTAGGCGCGTTTTTCGTTGCGCTCGCGGGCCTGACCGCGGGAGTTGCCCTCGGTCGTCTTCGCCTCGATGATGCCCTCGTCGATCAGCTCCCGCACGTCGTCGCGGGTGATCGCGTCGGCGATCTCGCCCTGTTCGTCGGGGTCGAGCCGGACGCGGTTCTCGCCGACGCCGAGGATGTCCGCCGCCAGTCGCTTCTGTGCCTTCAGGTCGGTCATTCCTCCACCTCCACTTCGACGTAGGTCGGGTTGAGCACGCGGATGCCCTCCTCCTCGGCGACCTCCTCGATGCGCTCGCGCTTGCGAGCGCCGACGGTCGAGCCGATCCGGACGGCCTCCCGGTCGCCGTCGACGCCCTCGAGGTCGTCGACGTTCTCGACGCGGACCTCCTCGAAGCCGCTGGGGTGCTTGCCGCGCACCGCCGTCGGCGTCCGGAAGCCCGCCTCGACCGTGGGGCCCTTGCCCTTGACGCCGCGGCGCTGCTTCGACAGCTGGCCGCGGGGGCTGCGCCACGACTCCGGCGTCCGCTTCTTCATGTGGTAGTCCTGTCGGTTGAACTGCGGCTTGCCCTCGCTCCGCCGCTGCCCGAGGAGACGCTCCTCGTCGTCGGTCAGCTCGGGCGTCTTGTCGACGAGCCCGCGGGGCTGCAGTTCGGTCTCGACGTCTTCCGCCTCGGCCTCGGCCGGCTCGTCCTCCTCGACCTCGGCGTCGGTCTCCTCGGCGACCTCCAGGTCGCCGACGTCGGCCTTGATCCGGGCCGCCAGCGCGTTGCCGATGCCCTCGACGTCGGCCAGCTCCGACTGGTCGGCGCCGCGGACCGCGTCCACGGACTCGAAGCCGGCCTCCCGGAGCGACTCCGCCTTCGCCTCGCCGACGCCGGCGATCTCCACCAGTTCGGTGGGGACGTCTTCGTCCTCGTCGTCGGCCTCGTCGTCGGTGTCGGTGTCGGTGTCGGCCTCGGCCTCGTCGTCGGCCGCCTCGTCGGCTTCGTCGTCGTCCTCGACCTCGGCGTCCGGCTCGTCGGCGACCTCGAGGTCGCCGACCTCGGCCTGGATGCGGGCCGCCAGCGCGTCGCTGATGCCGTCGACCTCGGCGAGGTCGTCCTGGTCGGCCGCCTCGAGGTCC
>JAHENN010000116.1 GCA_018609665.1 Haloarculaceae archaeon
GACGCCGCGGTCGCCCACGCCGTCGAGCGGCGGGACGTCGAGACGGTCCTCGTCGGCGCCGACGCGGTGCTGGCCGACGGCACCGTCGTCAACAAGGTGGGCACCCGGCCCGCGGCGCTTGCGGCGGCCGATGCCGGCGCCGACTGCTACGCCGTCTGCGCCGCCGACAAGATCCGCCCGGGCGAGACCGCCGACCGCGAGTCCGGCCCGGCGGCGGTCTACGACGGGACGGCGGCCGTCGAGCCGCTGAACCCGCGGTTCGAGCCGACGCCGCCGGAGCTGTTCGACGGACTCGTCACCGAGCGGGGGGTGCTGTCGGCCGCGGCGGCGGCGTCGGTCGCGGCCGACCACGCCGAGCTGGCCGCCCGGGCGGAGCGCCGACTCGGTGCAGACGATTAAGTCGGTCCGGGTCCCGACTGTGGACGATGGGCCTCCGGCTCCTCAGCTACAACGTCCGGTACGCCACCCTCGACGACGGGCCGAACGCCTGGGCCGAGCGGCGCGACGGGGTGGCCGACATCGTCCGCTCGCGGGCGCCGGACGTCGCCTGCTTCCAGGAGGTCTGGGAGACGCAGTTCGACGACCTCGCGGCCCGGCTGCCGGGCTACGACTGGGTCCGCGAGCGGACCTCCAGCGGCGAGCACACGCCCCTCGCCTACCGGGCCGACCGGCTGTCGGTCGTCGACCGGGAGACGTTCTCGCTGTCGGAGACGCCGTCGGACCACCACGCGATGGACTGGGAGACGACCGTCCCCCGCGTGACGACGGCGGCCCGGCTCCGCGGCGACGACCGGGAGTTCGTCGCCGCCAGCACGCACCTCGACCACGGCAGCGAGCGGGCCCGGCGGCGCGGAGCGGCCCTGTTGGCCGAGCGGTTCGGCGACCGGCCCGTGCCGGCGGTGGTGGCCGGCGACTTCAACTGCACGCCGGCCGACCGGCCGTACGGGACGATGGTCGAGACGGGATTCCGGGACGCCCGGGGCGTCGCCGACGTCGCCCGCGGCCCCGAGACGACGTTCAACGACTTCGACGAACCGAAGCCGGACCGGCGCATCGACCACGTCTTCGTCGCCGGCGGCCTCGGCGTCGACCGCCTCGAGGTCCCGACCGACCGCGACGACCGGGGACGGTACCCCTCCGACCACTTCCCGGTCGTCGTCGAGCTGTCGCCGTCCGGCTGACCGCGAGTCCCGCGCCGAGGATTAGATGGAAGAGCTTTTAGGATTAGCCGCGTCTAATCCATCGTAATGAGACGGAACGTTGGGGCGGTCGTTCGCCCGGCGTCGCGGCGGGCGAACGGGTCCCGCGTCGACGCCGCGACGCGTCCGGGGAGGGGCCGCTGACGATGGCCGACTACCTCACCGTCGTCGTCGTCGCCCTGCTCGCGCAGTTGGCGGTGCTGCCCGGCGAGAAGGTCCAGTTCATCATCGCGGCGCTGTCGACCCGGTACCACCCGCTGGGGGTCGTCGCCGCGGCCGGAGCGGCTTTCGCCGGCTGGACGGCGCTGGAAATCTGGTTCGGGAGCGCGCTGCAGGCGGCGCTGCCGCCCGTCGTCCTCGAGGCGCTCACCGCCGCGCTGTTCCTCGTCTTCGCGGTCCTGCTGGTGCGGTCGGCGCCGAACCCCGGCCAGGACATCGCCGCTGCGACCGACGGCGGCCTCGAGGTCGTCGAGGACGTCCGGCTGCCGGTCGTCGACCGGGAGGTGCCGGACGCCCTCGGCGGCTACCTCCCCATCTTCGTGCTGATGGCCGCCGGCGAGTTCGGCGACAAGACCCAGCTGGTCACCATCGGGCTGGCCGCACAGTACGGCGCCACCTCCGCCATCTGGGTCGGCGAGATGGCCGCCATCATCCCGGTCAGCCTGGCGAACGCCTACTTCTTCAGCCGGTTCGCCCACCTCTTCGACGCCCGGAAGGCCCACTTCGTCGCCGCCGGGCTGTTCGCCTTCTTCGGGCTGGACACCGTGCTGGCGATGGCGACCGGCGCGTCGGTCTGGGAGACGGCCGTCGGGGCGGTCGCCGACGCTCTCCTGGCGGCCGTGTAGGGCGAATCGATACGCCCGAACCGTTTTGTCCGCAGCCCCACGACACTACGGTATGACGACGCACGTCGCCGTCGTCGGCGCCTACGGGAGCGCCGGCGTCGCGGCCGCCGAACGGCTCGCCGACGCGCCGGAAATAGAGCTGACGCTCGTCGACGACGGGGACCCGGGCGGCGGCCTCTGTATCCTCCGCGGCTGCATGCCGTCGAAGGAGGTGCTGTCGGCCGCCGAACACCGGTTCGTCGCCCGCCACGACGACCGGCTCGACGGGTCGCTGCCGTCGGTCGACCTCGAGGCCGTCGTCGAGCGGAAGAACGACCACACCTCGACGTTCGCCGCCCACCGCCGGAGCGCGGTCGCCGACCTCGCCGAGCGCGACGGCGTCGAGTTCCTCCGGGAGACCGCCCGCTTCGTCGACGACGGCCCGCGGCTGGCGGTCGGCGACCGGACGCTCGAGCCCGACTACGTCGTCGTCGCAACCGGGTCGACGGTCAACGTCCCCGACCTCCCCGGCATCGACGACGTCGACGTCGAGACCAGCGCGGACGTCCTCGACGCCACCGAGTTCGGCGACTCGGGGATCGTCATGGGGTTCGGCTACGTCGGCACCGAGATGGTGCCGTACCTCAGCGAGGCCGCCGGGGTGGAGCTGTCGGTCATCGAGCACGACGCCCGGCCGCTCGACGAGGCCGACTCCCCCTTCGGCGACGCGCTGCTGTCGTACTACCGGGAGAACTTCGACGTCGACGTCCTGACGCACGCCCGCGAGAAGCGGGTCGAGTCGACCGACGACGGCGGCGTTCGGATGTACGTCGACCACGACGGCGACGAGCGGGTTCTCGAGGCCGACCAGCTGTTCACCTTCACCGGCCGCCGGCCGGCCATCGACCGGCTCGACGTCGAGGCGTCGGGGCTGACGCCGGGGCCCGGCTGGGTCGAGGACACGATGCAGGCGGCCGACCACGAGCGGGTCTTCGTCGCCGGCGACGCCAACGGCATCGAGCCGGTGCTCCACGTCGCCAAGGAGCAGGGCCACGCCGCCGCCGAGAACATCCGCCGGCACCGCGTCGGCGAGCCGCTGGAGCCGTACGAGAACGTCCACCACCACGTCATGTTCTCGGGGCTGGGCGTCCTCCCGTTCGCCCGGGTCGGTCACTCCGCCGAGAGCGCGGCGGCCGCCGACCTCGACCACGTGGTCGTCACCCGCGAGGCCGAACGCGACGGCGTCTTCGCCACGAAGAACGTCCCCGAGGGGCTGGCCCGGCTCGTCGTCGGCCCCGACGGGACGGTCCTCGGCTACCAGGGGCTGCACTACCACGCCGACGTGATGGCCAAGACGATGCAGGTGGCCGTCGAGATGGGGCTGGACGTCCGCGAGATTCCCGACCGCGCGTACCACCCGACGACGCCGGAGATACTCGACGGGCTGTTCCGGGCGGCCGCCGCGGAGCTCGGCTGACGGCTACGGCGCGTACGTCCCCTCGAGCGTCGCCTTCGCGACGATGTGGCCGGTCGCCGCGTCGGTGACCGCCGCCCGGTCGGCCGACGCCGACAGCCCGAGTTCGGCGTCCAGCGCGTACAGCCGGAACCGGTAGGTGTGCTCGCCGTCGGCCGGGTTCGGCCCGCCGTAGCCGACCTCGCCGTAGTCGTTCTGCCCCTCGGTGGCCGTCGCCGGCGACCACCCCTCGGGAATCTCCTTCCGGTCCGGCGGCAGGTCCCACACGAGCCAGTGGTCCCGCCGCTCCGAGGCGTCCGCGTCGGCGTCGTCCATCAGCAGCAGCATCGACACCGCCTCCGCCGGGACGCCCGACACCGACAGCGGCGGGTTGACGTTCGCCGCCGTGTAGCCACAGCGGTCGGGCATCGGCTCCCCGTCGTCGAAGGCCGGGCTCGAGAGCGTGAGTTCGGTCATGGGGCCGCCCGGGCGTTGGCCGTCCGGATGGAAAACACCCGCGCCGGCCGCGACCCGTGGATTCTTTGCCGCCGGCCGAGAACGGCCGCCGGTGGCGATGACGAGCGATTACCCCCGCCGAGCCCCTTGTGACGAGCCCGTTCACCGAGCCACCACCCTCAGACGCCGATAGCGCGGCCGGCCGCGGCGATTCGCTTCGGCGGTCTCCGTGAGCGGTACCGAGTCGTCCAGCAGCTTCGAGCGATAGGTACGATCCCGGCGCCGAGCGGAGTGAGGCGCCGTAGTGACGAGCGACCACCGCGCCCGACCGGAGGGAGGGCGCGACGGGAGCGAGGAGCTATTTTTCATCGACGTTTTTGCCGGGCCGGCGGAGCCGGCCCGTGCAAAAAGGTCGGTTCAGAAGAACTTGAACAGGTCGTCGCGCTCCTGTTCGTGGAGGTGGTGGCGGATCGCCTCGTTCAGCGGGCCGATGGTGCCGCGCTTCGCGGAGATGGGCGCCAGCACGTGGTCGAACTGCTGCCACGGCGGGTAGAGTCCCAGCCGCTCGGCGAGTTCGTTCAGCCGCTCGTCGCGGTCGTCGACCTTGTCCATCTTGTTGACGGCGACGACGGTCGGCACGCCGACCTCCCGGAGGAAGCCGAACATCTCGACGTCGTGGGGCACCTCGTCGGGCCCGGAGTGGCGGTCGATGATGTCGACGGCGGCCTTGCCGTCGACGACCAGCACGCCGACGAGGATGCTGTCGGCGTGTTCCTCGACGTACCGGACGACGTCGGTCTTGATGCGCTCGCGGACGTCCTCGGGGACGCCGGCCATGAAGCCGAAGCCGGGGAGGTCGGTGATGACGAAGTCCTCGGCGGCCCAGTCGAAGTGGTTGGGCTTCGTCGTCACGCCGGGACTGCCGCCGGTGTCGAAGGAGTCGTGGCCCGTCAACTCCCGCATCAACGTCGACTTCCCGACGTTGGACCGCCCGACCAGGACGACCTCGGCGTCGCGGTCCGGGCGCGTGTCGAACATGCCGACGGTTGGCCGCTGGCGCGGATAAGCCGACCGGTCGCGCCGGCCGTCGATTGCGCGCCGGTAGCGTTATCGGCGCGGGCGCCGACCCCCGGCTGTGCGACTCGTCCAGGTGACCATCCCGGCCGGCAGGCGCGAGGCGGTGCTCGCGCTCCTCGACGAGGAGGGCATCGACTACGTCGTCACCGACGAGACGAGCGGCCGCGAGTACACCGCGGTGGCGTACTTCCCGCTGCCGACCAACGCGGTCGAGCCGATCCTCGAGTCGCTCCAGGAGACGGGGCTAGAGCGGGAGGCGTACACCGTCGTGTTGAGCGCCGAGACGGTCGTCTCCGAGCGGTTCGAGACGCTCCAGGAGGAATACGCCGAGCGGGAGGAAAGCGAGGAGCGCATCGCCCGCCAGGAGCTGGAGGCCCGCGCCCGCGACCTCGCGCCGTCGCTGTCGACGTACCTCGTGATGACGGTCGTCTCGGCGGTCATCGCGACGGCCGGCCTGCTGTTGGACTCGCCGGCGACCGTCGTCGGCTCGATGGTCATCGCGCCGCTCATCGGCCCGGCGATGTCGACGGCGGTCGGCAGCGTCGTCGACGACGCCGAGCTGTTCCGTCGCGGCGTCGCCCTGCAGGTGCTGGGCGTCCTGCTGGCCGTCGCCGCCGCGACCGGCTTCGCCGTCCTCGTCCGGGCGACGAACCTCGTCCCGCCGGGGCTGGACCCGCTGGCGCTGTCGGAGGTCGAAGAGCGGCTCTCGCCGACGTTCCTCTCGCTCGCGGTCGCGGTCGGCGCCGGCGTCGCCGGCGCGGTCAGCCTCACGACGGGCGTCTCGACGGCACTCGTCGGCGTGATGATCGCCGTCGCGCTCATCCCGCCGGCGGCGACGGTCGGCATCGGAATCGCCTACGGCGAGCCGGCGCTGTCGGTCGGGTCGGCCGTCCTCGTCGCCGTCAACGTCCTCTCGATCAACCTCGCGGCGCTCGTGGTGCTGTGGTACTCCGGCTACCGGCCCGGCCGGCTGTTCCGCCGGGACGACGCCCGGGCGGCGACGCTCAAGCGGGTCGCCGTCCTCCTCGTCGCCATCGCGCTGCTGTCGGTGTTCCTCGGCGGCATCACCTACGACTCCTACCGGGCCGCACAGACCGAACAGGAGATCCGCGGCGCCGCCGTCGCCGAGCTGGAGGAGCCGCGGTACGAGGCCTACGAGCTCGTCGAACTCGAGGTCCGGACCGAGGCCCGGAACGTCATCCTCCGGCGACCGCGGGACGTCACCGTCACCGTCGGCGTCCCGCCGGACGCCGACAGACCCGGGCTGGCCGGCCCCCTCCAGGAGCGGCTGCGGAGCCGACACGACGTCGCCGTCGCCGTCGACGTGCTCTACCTCGAGATCGAGCGCGGCGACGAGGCTCAAACGCGCGTTTGAGCCTACGCCGTTTATACGTCGCCGCCGTGCGTCGACCCGTCCGTATGCGACGAGACAGTCTTCCGATACTGGTGGTCGTCGTCGCCCTGCTGGGCGCGACGCTGGCCGGCGCCGCCGTCGTGGCGCCGACCGGCGCACAGGACGCCGACGCGAACGCCGACCGGACGATCGCCGTCGACGCGACCGGCACGGC
>JAHENN010000117.1 GCA_018609665.1 Haloarculaceae archaeon
GACCGGGACGCCGCGTCGCTCCCAGCAGCCGAGCGCCCGCGACGGGGCCCGGAGGAAGACGACCTCGAGACCGACGGCGGCGACGACGCCGGCCGCGGCGGCGACCGGGTCGAACAGCCGGCCGACGCCGACGGTCGCCGCCGCGACCCCGACGAGGCCGGCGAGGCCACAGAGCGCGAGCAGTCCGTCGCGGTGCTCCGGGCGCACGCCCGGCCTTCGAACGACGGCGGCAAGACGGTTCCGACGGCCGACGGCCGACGCCGTGGGACACGTGTTTATCCGGGCGGCACGTACCACGGATATGCGCGAGCTGGTCTTCGCCCTGGAGTACGGGCCGGGGTCGAACCGGGTGGCCGACACCCTGGCCGACCACGCCGACGCCCGGGTCCGCTCGCTGTCGCTGCACGTCACCGCCGAGCGGCTCTGGCGGGTCGACCACGCCACGGGGCCGCCGGAGGCGCTGGACGACGTCGAGGCGGCCTTCCTCGAGGCCGACTACTACGCCGATTGTCTGGCAGCCGACCACGCCGGCGCCACGCAGTCGACGGAGGTACTGGACCGGGCCGACGGGACGCTCGTGGTGTACTCCGACTGGGAGCGGTCGCCGGACTGCACCTCGGTGCCACACATCGCCCTGGACCACCTCGGCGACGGCCTGCTGTTCGACACCGTCCACGAGGGCCGACACTACACCTGGCGCATCATCCACTCGGGAGGCGGCGACGTCGCCGCCTTCTTCGCCGACATCGAGGCGGCGGTCGGCGAGGACGTCGACACGGAGATGCTCCGGACCGCGACCGCCGACGGGCCGACGGGCGAGGCCGGCTCGGGGCCGGAGGCGCTGTCGGCCGAGCAGGCCGCCGCGCTCCGGGCCGCCGTCGAGCACGGCTACTACGAGACGCCCCGCGAGGTCGACGTGAGCGAACTCGCCGACCACCTCGACGTGCCGCGGTCGACGCTGACCTACCGGCTCCGGCGGGCCGAGGCGTACCTGGCCAAGCGGCACGTCGCCGGCGGGCGGCCCTCGGCGCCGCCGCGCTGACGCCCGTTCGGAATATTCCAAGAAAGGCTCATCGAGGCGCCGCCCCTACGTCCGTGCGATGGCAGACGACGCCGAGGTCGACGGGGCGGGCGACGACGCGGCCGACGAGCGGTCCGTCCGACTCGCGGTCCCCGGGATGGACTGTCCCTCCTGTGCGACGAAGGTCGAGCGGAGCCTCGAGCGGGTCGACGGCGTCCGCGGGTCGACGCTGCAGCCCACCACCGGGTCGGCGACGGTGACCCTCGACCCCGGGCGGGCCTCGCGGCGCGACGTCGTCGCGGCCGTCGAGCGCGCCGGCTACGAGGTGGCCGACCGCGACGAGGCGGCCGACGGGCCCGCCGTCGCCGAGCCGTCGGCGGTGTGGACGAGCCGCCGGGCGGTCACGACGTGGGTCGGCGCGGCCTTCCTGACCGCCGGGCTCCTTCTCGAGTTCGTCCTCGGCGGCGTCGGGAGCGCGAGCCCCCTCGGCTTCCCGCTGTCGCCCGCCGACGGGCTGTTGCTCGTGGCGGCCGCCGTCGCCGGCGCTCCGGTCGTCCGCGGCGGCTACTACTCGGCGCGGAACCGGAGCCTCGACATCGACCTGCTGATGGGGACGGCCATCCTCGCGGCGACCGGCATCGGCTACTTCGTCGAGGCGGCGACGCTCGCGGTCCTGTTCAGCGTCGCCGAACTGCTCGAGGAGTACTCGATGGACCGCGCGCGGGACTCCCTGCGGGAGCTGATGGAGCTGTCGCCCGAGGAGGCGACCGTCCGCCGCGCGGGCGAGGAGGTGACGGTCCCGGCCGACGAGGTCGCGGTCGGCGAGACAGTGGTCGTCCGGCCCGGCGACCGGATTCCGATCGACGGGACCGTTGTCGACGGCGAGAGCGCGGTCGATCAGTCGCCGGTCACCGGCGAGAGCGTCCCGGTCGACAGGCGCCCGGGCGAGGAGGTGTACGCCGGCTCGGTCAACGAAGACGGCTACCTGGAGGTCGAGGCGACCGCCCGCGCCGACGACTCGACGCTGTCGCGGATCGTCGAACTGGTCCAGGGCGCCCGGGAGGAGAGGACCGACCGGGAGCAGTTCGTCGACCGCTTCGCGAGCTACTACACGCCCGTGGTGGTCGCCGCGGCGGTGCTGACGGCGGCGCTGCCGCCGCTCGTCCTCGACGGCGGAGCGACGGTCGGCCTCGCGGGAGTCGAACTCGCGTTGCCGGGCGGCTGGCGGCCGTGGTTCGTCCGCGGGCTGACGCTGCTCGTCATCGCCTGTCCGTGTGCGTTCGTCATCTCGACGCCCGTCTCGGTCGTCTCGGGGGTCACGAGCGCCGCCCGCAACGGCGTGCTGGTCAAGGGCGGCACCCACCTCGAGACGACCGGCGAGGTCGACGCCGTCGCCCTCGACAAGACCGGGACGCTGACGAAGGGCGAGCTCGTGGTCACCGACGTCGTGCCGCTGGGCGGGACCGACGAGCGGGACCTGCTCCGGCGGGCCGCCGCCCTGGAGCGGCGCAGCGAACACCCGGTCGCCGAGGCGATACTCGACCGTGCGGCGGCCGCCGGCGTCGAGGCCCCGGAGCCGTCCGGTTTCGAGGGGCTGGCCGGCCGCGGCGTCCGCGGCGACGTCGACGGCGAGACCCACTACGTCGGCAAGCCGGCGCTGTTCGAGGAGCTCGGCGTCGACCTCTCGCGGCCCCGCGACGCGACCGACGGCGGCGTCGCGGCCCGACCGGGCGAGCGGCTCGCCGACCTCGAGGCGGCGGGCCGGACGGTCGTCCTCGTCGGCACGGCGTCGGAGCTGTTCGGCATCGTCGCCGTCGCCGACGAGGTCCGGCCGGGCGCGCGGCGCGCGGTCGAACGGCTCCGCGAACGCGGGGTCGGCCGCGTCGTGATGCTGACCGGCGACAACGAGGGTACTGCCCGGGCGGTCGCCGAGACGGTCGGCGTCGACGAGTACCGCGCCGACCTGCTGCCGGAGGAGAAGGTCGAGGCGGTCCGGGAGCTGCGGTCGACCCACGGCGGGGTGGCGATGGTCGGCGACGGCGTCAACGACGCGCCGGCGCTGGCGGCCGCCGACGTCGGCGTCGCGATGGGCGCCGCCGGCACCGACGCCGCCCTGGAGACGGCCGACATCGCCCTGATGGGCGACGACATCGGGAAGCTGCCGTACCTGTACGCGCTGTCCCGGACGGCCAACGGCGTCATCCGGCAGAACGTCTGGGCGAGCCTCGCGGTGAAGGCGCTGCTGGCGGTCGGCGTCCCGCTCGGCTACGTGAGCGTGGCGCTGGCCGTCGTGGTCGGCGACATGGGGATGAGCCTCGGCGTCACCGGCAACGCGATGCGGCTGGCCCGGCTGACGCCGGACGACGACTGACCGACCGTTCTCTCGCCGTGAAGTCGCTGCCGGGGTGTTACTCGGCTGGACCACGTAGCCGTGGTATGAACGCCGGCGTCAGTCCGTTCCACCAGGCTGCCATCCTCGGGTTCACCGGGCTGGTGGTGGCGTTCGTGCTCCTGGCGCTGCTGTCCGTCTTCTTCGGGCTGTGAGGCCGAAAACACAAGCGCCATCGGCCCCCCGCCGCTCGACCCAGTATGGACGAGGAGTTCCGCTTCGACGTCGACGTTCCGGTCCGGTACCGCGACCTGGACACGCTCGGCCACGTCAACAAGGCCGTCTACGCGACGTACCTCGAACAGGCCCGGGCCGCCTACGTCGACCGCGTCCTCGAGGCGGACCTGACGGAGGGCGAGATGGTGCTCGCGAGCGTCGAAATCGACTTCCGGCGGCCCGTCGACGCCGCCGTCGGCTCGGTCCGCGTGGCGTGTGGCGTCGTCTCCGTCGGCGACTCGAGCTTCCGGATGGGCTACCGCGTGTACGGCGACGACGAGAAGCCGGCGGCGACGGCCGAGTCGGTGCAGGTCGCCTGGGACGGGGCGTCCTCGCGGCCGCTGCCGGCGGCCTGGCGGGAGTCGCTCCGGGCGTTCGAGCCCGGACTGTCGTGACGCGGTCGATACGCTCTTTGCGGTCGCCGTCCGTGTCGAACCGTGGACTCCGACGACCCGACCGTCGTCCGGTCGCTGGCGGTGACGGCCGACGACGTGGTGGCCGCCCTGGAGGCCAACGAGCGACGGGCGGCGGCCGCCGTGCTCCGGGTGACGCCGCCGTTCAGCGGCCGGATGCGCGCCCGTCTCCACCGGTCGGGGGTCGACGCCGACTACGGCGTCCCGGAGCCGCTGCACGTGCCGCCGGAGCGGTTCGTCGCCGAGCCGCCGCCGCTGCCGACGCCCGACGAGACCGAGGACGAGCTCCGGACCGACCCCGACTCGACGTACGACCCCGAGACCCACCGCCGCCGCCACGAGGCCGCCCTCGAGGAGTGGCGGGCGTCCGTCCGGGCGTCGCTGGTCGAGGAGACGACGATCGAGACGCCGGCCGGCCCCCACGAGGTGTCGGTGTCGGTCCTCGACTGACCGCCGACGGCGCTCGCCGGACGAACGCGGCGCGTGAGACGTCTCGGAACCTCTCTGATTCGCGAAAATGACCGACGCGAACCCGCTGACCGTCGTTACCGGGCCCGAGGCCACCGCCGAAACGGGATGAACGCGCGAGGATTCGGTGGGTTCCTGCGGTCGCTGGCCTCGTCGCGGCCCCTGTGGCCGGTGCGGGCGGTAGCGTTCCGGCGGCCGTTTTCCTGCCGTTCTGCTCGCTCGCGCCGGTCGCCGCCGGCGCCGTGACCGACGTCGGACGGCTCGCGTCGCTGCCTGCGGCCCCCCTCGTGGCCGTCGTCGTCGGCCGCGGCTACGGCCGGTAGAACCGGGACCCGCACAGCCATACGACGGGGGGTCCTACGCGGCGTATGGACGCCGTCTACCTCGGCTCGACGGGGCTGCGGGTCTCCGAACTCGCCTTCGGGACGTGGCGGTTCGGCCGCGAGGACGCCGCCGGCGGGCTCGAGATCGACAGGGAACGGGCCTTCGAGCTGCTGGACGTCTACGCCGACCACGGCGGCCGGTTCATCGACGCCGCCGACATGTACGGCGACGGCCGCGCCGAGCGGTGGATCGGCGAGTGGTTCGAGCGCCGCGAGTGGGACCGGGAGTCGTTCGTCGTCGCCTCGAAGGTGTACTGGCCGACCCGCGAGGACGCCAACGGCCAGGGGCTCGGCCGCAAGCACCTGCGGTGGTCCCTCGACCGGATCCTCGAGCGGCTCGGCACCGACTACGTGGACGTCCTCTACACGCACCGCTGGGACGACGACACCCCCGCCGAGGAGTTCATGCGGACGCTGGACGGCTTCGTCGACGACGGCCGCGTCCACTACCTCGGCACCTCGACGTTCGAGCCGAACGCCTGGAAGGTCGCCCGCGCGAACGAACTCGCCGACCGGCGGGGGTACGAGCCGTTCACCGTCGCCCAGCCGCGGTACAACCTCGTCGACCGGGAGGTCGTCGGCAACTACCGCGAGATGTGCGACCACTACGGGCTCGGCGTCTGCCCGTGGTCGCCGCTGGCCGGCGGCTTCCTCACGGGCAAGTACGGCCGCGAGCGGCCGATCCCTGAGGGCTCGCGGGCGGCCCGCAGCGACGACTTCGCCGACCGCTACTTCACGGAGCCGAACTTCCGGGTGCTGGACGTCCTCGAGGACGTCGCGGCGGCGGTCGACGCCCCGCCGGCGGCGGTCGCGCTGGCGTGGCTCCGCGACCGGGAGACCGTCCCGGTCGTCGGCGCCCGGACGCCCGCACAGCTGGAGACCAACCTGCGGGCCGCCGAGGTCGCGCTGACCGACAGCCAGCGCCGGCGCCTGACGGAGGCCCGCTGACGGTCACCCGCCGGCCAGCTCCGCGCGGAGCGCCCGCCGCTTGATGAGCACGAACCCCGCGAGGATGACGAGGAAGCCGGCGACCGTCGGGGGGCCGATGCGCTCGCCGAGGAACAGGAAGCCGGCGACGGCCGCGAAGACCGGCGCGACGTAGGAGACCAGGTTGATCTCGATGGGGCCGAGCCGGTCCAGCAGCGTGAAGTAGATGAGGAAGCCGCCGGCGCTGGCCGCCAGCGCGAGGTACGCGAGGGCGGCCGTCGCCGTCGGCGGCGGCGCCCCGTCGACGGACTCCCCGAGGCCGGCGCTGAGCCCGTGCATCAGCGCCGCGCCGCCGAGCATCGCCCACGCCTCCATCGTCTCGATCGGCAGCGCCGTCTCGAGCCGCTGGGTGACGACGCTGCCGAACGCGAAGGACAGGGCCGCACAGAACACCAGCGCCTCGAACCGCGAGGCGGCGAGGTTGTCGGGGTCGGGCTGGGTCAACAGCACGACGCCGCACAGCCCGAGCGCCAGCCCGACCAGCCCCAGCAGCGTCAGCCGCTCGTCGGGGAGGAACGCCCGCGCGAAGCCGGTCGTCAGCACCGGCGACAGCGACACCATGACCGCCGCGACGGCGCTTGTCGTCCCGCGCTCGCCGACGAACAGCAGCGCGTGGTAGCCCGCGATTATGAAGACGGCCCCGACGGCGACGAGCAGCCACTCCCGGCGGCCCCGCGGCCGCCACCGGTCGGTCGCCCAGACGCCGTAGCCGAGCATGACGAGGCCGGCGACGTCGAACCGGACCGCCGCGAACAGCACCGGCGCCTCGTAGAAGTACGCCGGCGTCGACGGGGTCCCGAGGCCGGCCTTGATCGCCATGAACGCCGACCCCCACAGCGCCGCCAGCAGACAGAACAGCAGGAGGTTCCGGTACCGCACGTCTCGACCGGAGAGAGGCGGGCGCCTGAAGCTTTCGAAACCGGCCTCCGGCGGCCCGCTCGGCGCGGGGGCGGCCGGCGCGCCGCGGTGGGAGTGGGACCGGCGGCGACGGCGCCGAACGCCGTCGGAATTCGGCCGTCTCGCCCCCTGGATTTATGTACTGCGGCTCCCGAACGCCGTGTATGGCCGCTTACCGTCGGCCGGTCCTGCGGAACCTGTTCGACGACTCGCCCACCCCACACATCGCCCACCCGCCGCGAACCCACCGCCGCGATTTCTACGTCGCGACCGACGGCTCCTACCGCAAC
>JAHENN010000118.1 GCA_018609665.1 Haloarculaceae archaeon
CGGCGGCTGCATCAAGCGCATCGGCTGCGTCGTCAACCACGTCGTCACCGGCTTCGACGCCAACTGCATGGTCGTCTGGGACGTCCCCGACGGCGAACTCGACGCCCGCGGCGAGGCCGTCGGCCGGCTGCCGTACGTGACGCTCTGCTACCACCGCCCGCGGCGGCCCGACCAGGGGTGGACGTACAACCTCTTCACGATGATTCACGGCCGCGACCCGGCGGCCGTCGACGAGAAGATCGACGAACTCGCCGACGAGCACCTGCCGGTCGACCACGAGCGGCTCTACTCGACGGAGACGCTGAAACAGACCGGCGCCCGCTACGAGGACATCGTCGACTGAGCTACTCGGCGGCGATGAACACCAGCGGGCCGACGACGATGAGTCCGAGCCCCAGCCACTGGAAGTACATCGCGTGGGTGCTCATCGGGGTCAGGAAGAAGACGAGCCCGAAGACCGTGAACTGCAGCCCGGTGAGCCGCATCGACTTCTTGATGAACCCCACGCCCACCGCACCGAGGAACAGCAGGAGGATGGCGTGCGCGACGCTGTATTGGCGCAGAATCCCGTCGACCACCTGCAGTGGGAGTTCGAACATCCGTGTCGGACATGGCGCGGTTCCGGTCTTAACCCTTCCGTTAGCCGGTGCCGGCGGTCAGCCGTCGGCGGGGCCGGTCAGCTCGAGGTCGCGGAGCCAGACGACCCAGACCACCAGCAGCGCCCCGGCGTAGCAGGCCGCCCACACGTAGATGCCGAGGAACTCGTAGCCGCTGTTCGACAGGAGGTAGTCCGCGACGCCGGCGGTGGCGATCGTCCCCGCCAGCAGGGAGATTCCCGCGGCCCAGCCCGGCAGGTCGCCGTCGGTCATGCTCGCTCGTAGCGGGTCCGAGTACTCCGGCGTTGCGGTTTGCTCCGGCCAGCCCCGGCCGCCCTTCCGCCGGTCCGGCCACGAGCCGCCCGGCAGTATCAATGGCTGGATACGACCGGCGGTAGTAATAGTATCCTGCGTGCCCATGGGAGACCATGGGTTGGGACGTCGACGTCGAGTCGGACTGGCGGGTCGGCCGCGACCACCTCCGGGAGTACTGGTCGTGGACCGGCGCCGCGCTGTACCTCCTGCTCACGCTCGACCTGCTGACGACGCTGTACGCGGCGGCGCTGTACGGCCCCGCAGCGGAGTCGAACCCGCTCGTCCGGGCGGTGCTGGCGCAGGGAGTGCCCCGTCTCGTCGCGCTCAACCTCGCGGCGCTGGCCGTCTCCGTCGGGCTCCTGTCCGCGTACATGCGGCTGCTGCGGCGGACCCGCGGCCCCGAGGCGTGGATGATGGCCCGCGGCCTCGAGGCGTGGCTCGGCGTCCTCGTCGCGGCCGGGCTGTTCGTCTTCGCCAACAACCTCTCGGTCATCGTCCTCGGCGCGTCGCTGTTCTGAGGGGTCGATCGGCCCGCCGGCCACGCAGGAGTTTAATCGCCGGCGCACATACAGGGCGACATGGCAGAACAATCCGGCGACGACGTCCCGCAGACGGAGGCGGAGTGGCGGTCGGAGCTGTCCGACGAGGAGTACGAGGTGCTCAGAAACGAGGGGACGGAGCCGCGCGGCTCCTCGGAGCTGTTGAAGGTCGACGACGACGGCACGTTCCGGTGTGCCGGCTGCGGGCAGGCGTTGTTCACGAGCGACGAGAAGTTCGACTCCGGGACGGGGTGGCCGAGCTTCTACGACCCCGCCGACAGCGACGCCGTCGAGACGCGGCCGGACCACAGCCTCGGCCGGACCCGGACGGAGGTGATCTGCAGTCGGTGCGAGGGCCACCTCGGCCACGTCTTCGACGACGGCCCCGACCCGACCGGCAAGCGCTACTGCATCAACGGCGCGGCGCTGGACTTCGACGGCGAGGAGTCGTAGCCGTCGCGACGCACGGACGAGCGGCCGCGTGGGACCGCACGGTCGGGACGCCGGCCGCCGCCGGGTCGGACCGACCTCGCATTTTATTGTGTACTGGTCACACGGGACACGTAGCACGCGGGCGTCCGAGGGCGCCCCACCAGACACATGGACGAGAACACACTCGAGCAGCCGGTCGAAGACGTGATGAACAGCCCGGTACGGACGGTCAGCTACGACACGTCGGTGGCGGCCGCCGCCCGGACGCTGACGCGGGAGGACATCGGGTCGCTCGTCGTCAGCGACGACGACCCCATCGGCATCGTCACCGAGTCGGACATCGTCGACGCCGTCGGCGCCGAACGCGACGTCGACCGCATGACGGTCGGCCAACTGATGACGGAGGGCGTCACCACGGTCGACGCCGCCGACTCCGTCGAGACCGCCTGCGAGCGGATGCGCGACGAGGGCATCAAGAAGCTCCCGGTCACCGACGGCGACGGGCTGGCCGGCATCGTCACGACGACCGACGTCACCCACGCGCTGGTCCCCGAACTCGACGACGTCATCACGTCCTTCCAGTGAGGGCGGCGGGCGCCGGCCGTCCGGCGTCCGGTGGCCGTTGCGACGCAGGCGGCCGCGACCGACACCCTCTGGTGTGGCCGCCGTCTATCCGTTCCCATGTCGGATCGGATGACGGCGGCGGTCGTCCCGGAGCCCGGGGCGGGGTTCGAACTCGTCGAGCGTGCGGTCCCGGAGCCGGCACCGGGGGAGGTTCGCGTCGAGGTCGAGGCCTGCGGCATCTGCCACAGCGACGCCTTCGTCGTGGAGGGCACCCACCCCGAGGTCAGCTACCCGCGGGTGCCGGGCCACGAGATTGCCGGCCGCGTCGACGCCGTCGGCGAGGGCGTCGAACGGCTGGCCGTCGGCGACCGCGTCGGCGTCGGCTGGCACGGCGGCCACTGCTTCGGCTGCGAGCCGTGCCGCCGCGGGGAGTTCAACGCCTGCGAGAACGGCGACATCACCGGCCTCACGTACGACGGCGGCTACGCGGAGTACGCGACGGTGCCGGCGGAGGCCGTCGCGGCCGTCCCGGAGCCGCTGGATGCCGTCGACGCCGCGCCGCTTCTGTGTGCCGGCGTCACGACGTACAACGCCCTGCGGAACACCGACGCCCGGCCGGGCGACCTCGTCGCGGTCCAGGGAATCGGCGGGCTGGGCCACCTCGGCGTCCAGTACGCCCACGCCGCCGGGTTCGAGACGGTCGCCCTCTCCCGGAGCGCCGACAAGGAGTCACTCGCGCTGGAGCTGGGCGCCGACCACTTCGTCGACACGACCGAAACCGACGCCGCCGAACGGCTCCAGGAACTCGGCGGCGCGTCGGTCGTCCTCGCGACGGCGCCGGCGAGCGAGGCCATCAGCTCGGTCGTCGACGGGCTCGGACTCGACGGCTCCGTCGTCGTCGTCGGCATCCCCGGCGACCCCATCGAGGTCGACGGCGCGGCGCTCGTCGGCGCCCGCTCCGCCGTCGAGGGGTGGGCCTCCGGCCACGCCCGCGACTCACAGGACACCCTCGAGTTCAGCGCCCTCCGCGACATCTCCCCCGAGGTCGAGACGTTCCCGCTGTCGGAGGTCGGCGCGGCCTACGAGCGGATGATCGACAACGAGGCCCGCTTCCGGGTCGTCCTCGAACCCGGCGCGTAGGTAGCTACGCGAGGGAGTCTCGGGAGCGACGTGTCCTCCTCGCGCCGGCGAGTGAGGAGTGGACACGAAACGGTGGCGTCGCTACCGAACGTGGACGGCGAAAGTGAGACGCCTACGGGAGTTCGGCCCACCGTGCGGGACGGCCCCGCGTCGGGAGTGGGCCAACTCGGATTTGAACCGAGGACCTCCCGGTTATCAGCCGAGCGCTCATACCTAGCTGAGCTATTGGCCCTAGGTAGGCGCACCTGGGCGTAGCGTCGTCGCTCGTTTAAACGTTTCTTTTCGACGGCCGGCGGCGCCGTCGGTCACCGCTCGCCGGCGCTGGCGCCGGAATCGTCGCCCTCGTCGGGGTCGGTGAACTCGTAGGCGTCCTCGCCGACGTCGACGTGGTCGCCGTCGCCGGGGACCGTCTCGCCGTCGCCGTCGTTCGGGAAGCCGCCGACGTAGACGTTACCGCTGGCGAGGCCGCCGGTCTTGGCGTCGGCGTACGGCCGGACGACGTACCGCTTGGTGGCGCCGCGGACCACGTACCGCGACGGCGGCAGCGCGAACAGCAGGCCGACGGCGTCGGTGACGAGCCCCGGCGTCAGCATCAGCGCTCCGGCGACGAGCAGCAGCCCGCCGTCGAGGAGCTCGTCGGTCGGGACGTCGCCGCGGGCGACCTTCTCGCGGAGCTTCGACATCGTGTGCCGCCCCTCCGCGCGGACGAGCAACAGCCCCAGGAGTGCCGTCAGCACGACGATTGCGACGGTGGGGACCGGGCCGAGCCGCGTCGCCAGCACGACGAGCAGCATCACGTCCAGGAGGGGCACGAGCAGCAGGACGCCGATGACCCGCAGGTCCATACCGCTTGTACCGTCGGCCGGGAGAAAACGTTTCCGAGACGCCGCGCGACACCGACACGGCCTTACGCGGCGGCCGGCTTGACCCGCGTGATGCGAGCCGCGCTCGTGATACTCGACGGCTGGGGACTCGGCGACGACGGCGCGGGCCGGGACGCGGTCGCGGCCGCAGAAACGCCGACCGTCGACCGCCTGCGAGCGACGGGGGCGGCCGGGGTTCTCGAGACCCACGGCCGTCGGGTCGGCCTCCCCGAGGGGCAGATGGGCAACAGCGAGGTCGGCCACCTCAACATCGGCGCCGGCCGCGTCGTCACGCAGGATTCGGCGCGGATCACCGACGACGCCGCGGCCGGCACCCTCGCCGTCGACGACGCGGTCGCCGACGCCTTCGAGTACGCCCGCCGACGGGACGGCCGGGTCCACCTCGTGGGGCTGGTGTCGGACGGCGGCGTCCACTCCCGGCAGTCCCATCTCCACGCGCTCGTCGAGCGGGCCGCCGAGGCCGGCGTCGAGGCCGTCACCCACGCTTTCACCGACGGCCGGGACACGCCGCCGACGAGCGGCGCCGACTACCTCGCGGACCTGGAGGCGGTCATCGCCGAGCACGGCACCGGCGACGTGGCGACGGTCTGCGGCCGCTACTACGCGATGGACCGCGACGAGAACTGGGACCGGACGAGACGCGCCTACGACGCCATCGTCGACCGGGAGGCGCCGTACACCGCCGCGTCGGCGGTCGCAGCCGTCGAGGCCGCCTACAACCGGGACGTCACCGACGAGTACGTCGAGCCGACGCTGATCGAGGGCGGCCCGCCGCTGGAAGACGGCGACGCGGTCGTGTTCTTCAACTTCCGGGCGGACCGCGCCCGCCAGCTGACCCGGATGCTGGCCGACATCGACCCCGCCTGGCCCGGCGACACCGCGCCGCCGGGCGCCCGGGTCGTCACCATGACCGAGTACGACGACGACTTCGACGTCCCGGTGGCGTACCCGCCGCTGGAGCCCGAGCGGACCCTCGGCGAGGCCGTCGCCGACGCCGGCTGCACGCAACTGCGGGCCGCCGAGTCCGAGAAGTACCCCCACGTCACCTACTTCCTCAACGGCGGCCGGGAGGTGGCCTTCGACGGCGAAACCCGCGAGATCGTCGAGAGCCCGGACGTGCCGACCTACGACGAGCGGCCGGCGATGTCGGCGGCCGAACTGACCGACCTCGTCGTCGGCCGCATCGAGGCCGACGACCCCGACGTCCTCGTCTGCAACTACGCCAACCCGGACATGGTGGGCCACACGGGCGAATTCGAGGCAGCCGTCGCGGCCGTCGAGGCCGTCGATACGGCGCTCGGCCGGCTTGAGGCGGCCGTCCGGGAGGCCGGCGGCCACCTGCTCGTCACCGCCGACCACGGCAACGCCGACGACATGGGGACGCCCGACGACCCCCACACCGCCCACACGACGAACCCGGTGCCGTTCGTCTACGTGGCGCCCGACGGCACCGACGGCGGTCGGACGGTCCGCGACGGCGGGACGCTGGCCGACGTCGCGCCGACGCTGCTGGACCTCGCCGACGTGCCGGTACCGGCGGCGATGACCGGCGAGGACCTGCTGGGGTAGCTACTCGCAGTCCGTCTGCCGGAAGTTCTCCAGGCAGTCGAAGGAGGCGCCGCAGCGCTCGCATTCCCAGTCGGTCGTGACGGCGTGGTCGCCGATCGCCTTCGGCCAGTCGTTCGCGCTCATGGCCGGACGGTGGCGTCGCGTCGGCTTCAATCGCTCGCCCGGCGGTCGTCGCCGGCGGCCCCGCGACGCCGGACCCGCGACGGGATGTCCTATGCGGTCCGGAAGGAGAAGTCCAGCGCCGGCGCCGAGTGGGTGAGGCTGCCGAGCGAGACGACGTCGACGCCCGTGGCGGCGTAGTCGGGGACGTCCGCGACGGTGATGCCGCCGGAGGCCTCGGTCAGGGCGCCGTCGACGAGGCCGACGGCCCGCTCGGTTTCGGCGGGCGTCATGTTGTCCAGCAGGACCACGTCGGCGCCGGCATCGACGGCACGCGGCGCGTCGCCGGGCGTCTCGACCTCGACCTCCACCTTCGTCGCGAAGGAGGCCCGCTCGCGGAACCGGGCGACGGCCTCGGTCATCCCGAGTTCGGCGAC